>NZ_JABWMS020000068.1:0-23963 GCF_013369155.2 Escherichia sp. 94.0001
GGTTATTTTTAGGCTGTTTAAATTAAATAAATAAATTATGAGCCAATCATAAATAACAACCTTTAATATAATTTGACTACCAAATTTATATTCGTTCACAAAATAGTCATGCATTGTGTGCAATAGAAACAGTTCAGATAAAAATAGGGATCTACTTCACAATTTAAATGAGAAACTAAAACTTACATCTTGAAATAATCTCATTGATTAGATGAATATTTGTGGTTCAGTGACATCATTTTTAAATAATAGTTCAAATAAAAGGGCTCACGATGAAAAAATTAACAGTGGCAATTTCTGCTGTAGCTGCATCTTAACGTATAAACTAGATTTAATAACAACGATATCCGTACCTATCCGGATATCTAATGTCATAAGCATCCCTTTAATTATCCCCTCAACCTCTTGTAACTTTCCCACTCTTGAACTCCACATAGTCCAAACGCCGGATGCAAAAAAATCACACGTGCATTTCTGAAATTGTGATGGAGGAAGATAGTATCAATTATATGTGCTTATAAACGTCCCCGATTAGCGCAGAAGTCACCGAATTGTTCAGGCTCCAATAGGTTGAGTATGCCGTATTGATTTTCCAAAATAAAAAACGATGCAGCTACTTCTTCATAAAATAGTTTTACTCTCTGGACGCTTTTCTTAGCTCTCTTGGTGTTATCTTAAAACGATTATGGAACCTTTCAGTAAAACGAGAAGGACACTTGTAACCATTTTCCCTGGCAATCTCGCTGATGGGTTTTACTGTCGTTTGTATAGCAGACAACGCATTATTTAACCTCACGTCGTCCAATATACTTTGAAAACTTACTCCCTCGCTTGCCAGACGGCGATGCAATGTGGAAACAGAAATGTAGAGATATCTCGCTACCCTGTTTGCTGTCCATTTTGTTCCAGGTTCGGATAGCATTAGGTTATAACAACGACTTATTAATGATTGTTTACTATCTGATAAAAGTAAATAATTAACATGATGTGCTCCTAATGAAAGTAGAACGCCCATTGCTAAGTGTTCCTGAATTTGCGGTGAGAAGCCTCGGAAAATAGATGTTTTTAGTTGCTCCCAACAATATATTAACTCGGGATTCTGAGGTAAGCAGAAACCTGTCGTGTTACGAATTTGATCAGTTATCGCATAAAGCTTTTGGAACCTTTCAATTAGATCAATGGGATAATAAAGCATTTCTGCAAGATAAAGACCTGCTTCTGGGTAATTCGCAATATAAAATTCATATCCACAGGGAAATAAAATTATCTGATTATTATCAACAGTTAGACTATGCGTTTCCCAATTGATAACTTTTTTTCCCTGACGGATACGACATAAAGCTGGCATAAGAGGCTTAACCCTGTGAATCTCATGATGTTTATGCATCCGTATTTCTTCAATCTTTAGGTTAGTCCTATCTTTTGCCAGCATACTCTTATCCTACTTTACCTCATAAACGGGTGTTATCTCAGCGGTTGCAATTTTATTGGCATTAAGCATATAACCAACTAACGCTCCGCTGGAATTAGAATCCACAGGAATCTTATCAGTTTTTAGAGCCCATATTTTAAACTGGTAATGATGGGGTTTATCTCCTTTGGGAGGACATGCTCCACCAAATCCCGCATAGCCAAAATCATTTCGGCCTTGGACAGCACCAGTCGGAAGTTTTGTACCATCACGTCTTCCTGCATCAGCGGGCAAATATGTTACCGTTGCTGGAATATTAGCAACAGTCCAGTGCCACCATCCACTGCCTGTAGGCGCATCTGGATCATACACAGTTACGGCAAAGCTTTTGGTGCCTTCTGGAGCACCAGACCAGGTTAATGAGGGCGATGTATTACCCCCCTCACACCCAAATCCAGAAAATACATGAGACGTTGTAAGTTGCTCTCCTGTTTTTATTTCATTACTAGTGACCTGAAATGCTGCGGCCTGCGCAGAAAATGTTATGAATGCCAATACACTTGAAACGATAAGCTTTTTCATAAAAACCTCTTTGTTGTGACCTATCGTTATTTTATTTGATGTGCCTTGCTCTCATTATGCATAAAGGCGCAATGATCGTGCAAATGCAATCATAATTATAAAGTTGCCCTCAGCATTAGCCATAATATGCACAAATTACATTCCTGTTGTCTCAAGGATAATTATTTTTTAATGCGGTGCACTTCGTGACAACAAGTTAATGACTAACACACCGGCACAAATTAACATCATGCCTATGATGGCTGGCAGGTCCAGTCGTTGGCCAAAAAATCCCCAGGAAAGCAAACTAATCAGAACGATACCGACTCCTGACCAGATAGCATAAGCAATCCCTGTAGGTATATAAGCCAGCGTCTGAGCTAATAACCAGAATGATGCACAATAACAAATAATTGTGCCAACAGAGGGCCATAACCGTGTAAACCCCTCTGAAAACTTCATTAAGGTTGTACCAATGACCTCTGCAAGTATTGCGCCACCAAGATAAATATAAGGGTTCATAGCATATTCTTTCCTGTTCATACTGGAGAGAATTGTACTACAGTTTGAACACAACTCACCGTTTTCATCCTGGTGTATGTGTATCCAGGGGGCTCTGGCGTGGCAAGAGATAAAGGCAGGAACAATAATGATCAGAAGGAACCCAGGGCTAACGAAAGAGTTCACTCTTCCTATGAGCAAAGCGAAGACAAAACATGTTATCGCGTTTACAGATCGTGGATGGCAGAAAACTTTCAGAATCAGGTTTCCATTTTAAACCAGAAATTGAGTGTGTTTGCCCCATCCATGCCCCACGCGGTGAGATCGGATGTAATCAACAACAGGTTACACAACTTACACCTGCATGCTCATCACTTCCTGATACGCCGCCACCAGCTTATTACGCACCTGAATCCCCATTTGCATTGAAACTGAGGCTTTTTGCATATCGGTCATCACATCGTTTAACGCCACGCCGGGTTCGCCGAGGGTGAATTTTTCTGCCTGCGTGCGGGCGGCGGTTTGTGTATCGCTTATGCGATCGAGCGCGGCATGCAGCTGCCCGGCAAAACTAATGGTCGGTTGCGGTAGTGATTCCTGCGCACGCGCACTCATCGCCGTAGCCTGTAACTGGCTGATAATCCCTTCAATCCCCTGTATCGCTGACATTTTCATCTCCCGGATAATTTCTGGTAGCAAAGCCTACCAGTAAGTCAATAAGACAAAGGCGCTAAATAGCAACAAAAAAACGGGTTTATTGGCGGATAGAAAAAAACGAAAGCACAAATAATGGCAGCGTCAATTTTTCGAGTTTGCTGACCCGGGAGTGAGTCTTGTTCCACTTTGCCAATAACGCCGTCCATAATCAGCCACGAGGTGCGCGATGAATGCGACTGCAGCCCAGACAAAATCTCTTGAGTGGCTTAATCGCCTGCGTGCGAATCCGAAAATTCCATTGATTGTTGCCGGTTCCGCAGCAGTGGCGGTCATGGTCGCACTGATCCTGTGGGCGAAAGCCCCCGACTACCGCACATTATTCAGCAATCTTTCCGATCAGGATGGTGGCGCAATTGTCAGCCAACTGACGCAAATGAATATTCCTTACCGCTTCAGCGAAGCCAGCGGCGCGATTGAAGTTCCGGCAGATAAAGTTCACGAACTGCGCCTGCGCCTGGCGCAACAAGGTTTGCCCAAAGGCGGCGCGGTCGGTTTCGAACTGCTCGATCAGGAAAAGTTTGGCATTAGCCAGTTCAGCGAACAGGTGAATTATCAGCGGGCGCTGGAAGGCGAGCTTTCTCGTACCATCGAAACTATCGGCCCGGTAAAAGGGGCGCGCGTACATCTGGCAATGCCAAAACCGTCTTTATTCGTCCGTGAGCAAAAATCCCCTTCTGCATCGGTGACGGTAAATCTGTTACCCGGCCGCGCACTCGATGAAGGGCAAATTAGCGCCATTGTGCATCTGGTTTCCAGCGCAGTTGCTGGTCTGCCGCCGGGGAACGTGACGTTGGTTGATCAGGGCGGACATCTGTTAACCCAGTCCAACACCAGCGGGCGCGATCTTAATGATGCTCAGTTGAAATATGCCAGTGATGTCGAAGGCCGAATTCAGCGGCGTATTGAAGCGATCCTGTCGCCTATTGTCGGCAATGGCAATATTCACGCCCAGGTTACGGCGCAACTGGACTTCGCCAGTAAGGAGCAAACCGAAGAGCAGTATCGCCCTAACGGTGATAAATCTCAGGCGGCGCTCCGCTCACGCCAGCTTAATGAGAGCGAGCAAAGCGGTTCCGGTTATCCAGGCGGCGTACCGGGTGCGTTGTCGAATCAACCAGCACCCGCAAATAACGCGCCGATCAGCACGCCTCCGGCAAATCAAAATAATCGCCAGCAGCAGGCAAGCACCACCAGCAATAGTGGGCCGCGTAGCACACAGCGTAATGAAACCAGTAACTACGAGGTCGATCGCACCATTCGTCATACCAAAATGAACGTGGGCGATGTGCAACGTCTGTCAGTCGCGGTAGTGGTGAATTACAAAACCTTGCCAGATGGCAAACCGTTGCCTCTCAGCAACGAACAGATGAAGCAAATTGAAGATCTGACTCGCGAGGCGATGGGCTTTTCTGAAAAACGCGGTGACTCGCTCAATGTCGTTAACTCGCCGTTCAATAGCAGCGACGAAAGCGGTGGAGAACTGCCGTTCTGGCAACAACAGGTATTTATCGATCAGTTGCTGAGCGCCGGACGCTGGTTGCTGGTACTGCTGGTGGCGTGGCTACTGTGGCGTAAAGCGGTACGTCCACAGCTAACTCGTCGCGCTGAGGTGATGAAAGCTGTGCAGCAACAGGCGCAGGCCCGCGAGGAAGTGGAAGATGCGGTGGAAGTCCGCCTGAGCAAAGATGAACAACTCCAACAACGACGCGCGAACCAACGTCTGGGGGCAGAGGTCATGAGCCAGCGTATCCGTGAAATGTCTGATAACGATCCGCGCGTGGTGGCGCTGGTCATTCGCCAGTGGATAAATAACGATCATGAGTAACCTGACAGGCACCGATAAAAGCGTCATCCTGCTGATGACCATTGGCGAAGACCGGGCGGCAGAGGTGTTCAAGCACCTCTCCCAGCGCGAAGTGCAAACCCTGAGTGCAGCAATGGCGAACGTCACGCAGATCTCCAACAAGCAGCTAACCGATGTGCTGGCGGAGTTTGAGCAAGAAGCTGAACAGTTTGCCGCACTGAATATCAACGCCAACGATTATCTGCGTTCGGTGCTGGTTAAAGCCCTCGGTGAAGAACGTGCCGCCAGCCTACTGGAAGATATTCTCGAAACCCGCGATACCGCCAGCGGTATTGAAACGCTCAACTTTATGGAGCCGCAGAGCGCCGCCGATCTGATTCGCGATGAGCATCCGCAGATTATCGCCACCATTCTGGTGCATCTGAAGCGTGCGCAAGCCGCCGATATTCTGGCGTTGTTCGATGAACGTCTGCGCCACGACGTGATGTTGCGTATCGCCACCTTTGGCGGCGTGCAGCCAGCCGCGCTGGCGGAACTGACCGAAGTACTGAATGGCTTGCTCGACGGTCAGAATCTCAAGCGCAGCAAAATGGGCGGCGTGAGAACGGCAGCCGAAATTATCAACCTGATGAAAACGCAGCAGGAAGAAGCCGTTATTACCGCCGTGCGTGAATTCGACGGCGAGCTGGCACAAAAAATTATCGACGAGATGTTCCTGTTCGAAAATCTGGTGGATGTCGACGATCGCAGCATCCAGCGTCTGTTGCAGGAAGTGGATTCCGAATCGCTGTTGATCGCGCTGAAAGGGGCCGAGCAGCCACTGCGCGAGAAATTCCTGCGCAATATGTCGCAGCGTGCCGCCGATATTCTGCGCGACGATCTCGCCAACCGTGGTCCGGTGCGTCTGTCGCAGGTCGAAAACGAACAGAAAGCGATTCTGCTGATTGTGCGCCGTCTTGCCGAAACTGGCGAGATGGTGATTGGCAGCGGCGAGGATACCTATGTCTGATAATCTGCCGTGGAAAACCTGGACGCCGGACGATCTCGCGCCACCACCGGCAGAGTTTGTGCCAATGGTCGAGTCGGAAGAAACCATTATTGAAGAGGCCGAACCCAGCCTTGAGCAGCAACTGGCGCAACTGCAAATGCAGGCCCACGAGCAGGGTTATCAGGCGGGGATTGCCGAAGGTCGCCAGCAAGGTCACGAACAGGGCTATCAGGAAGGACTGGCCCAGGGGCTGGAGCAAGGTCTGGCAGAGGCGAAGTCTCAACAAGCGCCAATTCATGCCCGGATGCAGCAACTGGTCAGCGAATTTCAAACTACCCTTGATGCACTTGATAGTGTGATTGCTTCGCGCCTGATGCAGATGGCGCTGGAGGCGGCGCGCCAGGTCATCGGTCAAACGCCAACGGTGGACAACTCGGCGCTGATCAAACAGATCCAACAGTTATTGCAGCAAGAACCGTTATTCAGTGGCAAACCGCAACTGCGCGTGCACCCGGATGATCTGCAACGTGTTGATGATATGCTGGGCGCAACCTTAAGTTTGCATGGCTGGCGCTTACGGGGCGATCCCACGCTCCATCCAGGCGGCTGCAAAGTCTCCGCCGATGAAGGCGATCTCGATGCCAGCGTCGCTACTCGCTGGCAAGAACTCTGCCGTCTGGCAGCACCAGGAGTGGTGTAATGACCACGCGCCTGACTCGCTGGCTAACCACGCTGGATAACTTCGAAGCCAAAATGGCGCAGTTGCCTGCGGTACGTCGCTACGGGCGATTAACTCGCGCTACCGGGCTGGTGCTGGAGGCTACCGGATTACAATTGCCGCTCGGCGCAACCTGTGTGATTGAGCGCCAGAACGGGTCGGAAACGCATGAAGTAGAAAGCGAAGTGGTTGGTTTTAACGGTCAACGGCTGTTTTTAATGCCGCTGGAAGAAGTGGAAGGTGTCCTGCCCGGCGCGCGCGTTTATGCCAAACACATTTCGGCTGAAGGGCTGCAAAGCGGCAAGCAGTTGCCACTCGGTCCGGCGTTATTAGGTCGCGTTCTGGATGGCAGCGGTAAACCGCTTGATGGCCTTCCCTCCCCCGATACGACCGAAACAGGTGCGCTGATCACCCCGCCTTTTAACCCGTTGCAACGTACACCGATTGAACATGTGCTGGACACGGGCGTGCGCCCAATCAATGCCCTGCTTACCGTTGGGCGCGGGCAGCGTATGGGGCTATTTGCTGGTTCTGGTGTCGGTAAAAGTGTGCTGCTGGGGATGATGGCACGTTACACCCGCGCCGATGTCATTGTCGTGGGTTTGATTGGTGAACGTGGGCGCGAAGTAAAAGATTTTATTGAGAATATCCTCGGTGCCGAAGGGCGTGCACGCTCCGTGGTGATTGCCGCTCCAGCGGATGTGTCTCCGCTCCTGCGAATGCAAGGTGCCGCCTATGCCACGCGCATTGCCGAAGATTTTCGCGATCGTGGTCAGCATGTGTTGCTGATTATGGACTCCCTCACCCGCTACGCGATGGCCCAGCGTGAGATTGCGCTGGCGATTGGCGAACCGCCTGCCACCAAAGGTTATCCACCGTCGGTATTCGCCAAATTACCGGCGCTGGTCGAGCGTGCCGGTAACGGTATCAGCGGCGGCGGCTCAATTACGGCGTTTTATACCGTGCTCACCGAAGGCGATGACCAGCAGGACCCGATTGCCGACTCCGCACGGGCGATCCTCGACGGTCACATTGTTCTTTCTCGTCGTCTGGCGGAAGCCGGACACTATCCGGCGATTGATATTGAAGCGTCGATCAGCCGTGCAATGACGGCGTTGATCAGCGAGCAACATTACGCGCGAGTGCGCACCTTCAAACAGCTGTTGTCGAGTTTTCAGCGTAACCGCGATCTGGTTAGCGTCGGCGCGTATGCCAAAGGCAGCGATCCAATGCTCGATAAAGCCATCGCTCTGTGGCCGCAGCTGGAGGGCTATTTGCAACAAGGCATTTTTGAACGCGCGGACTGGGAAGAGTCTCTCCAGGGGCTGGAGCGCATATTCCCGACAGTGTGAAAACGCAGGAGATAACGGCAGATGGCAGAACATGGCGCGCTGGCGACCCTGAAAGATCTGGCAGAAAAAGAGGTAGAAGAAGCCGCGCGCCTGCTGGGTGAAATGCGTCGCGGATGCCAGCAGGCAGAGGAACAACTCAAAATGCTGATCGATTATCAGAATGAATATCGCAATAACCTCAACAGCGATATGAGTGCCGGGATGACCAGTAACCGCTGGATCAACTATCAGCAGTTTATCCAGACGCTGGAAAAAGCCATTACTCAGCATCGCCAGCAACTTAATCAGTGGACGCAGAAAGTTGACATTGCCCTGAACAGCTGGCGAGAAAAGAAACAACGTTTGCAAGCCTGGCAGACACTGCAGGAACGGCAATCCACGGCGGCACTGCTTGCAGAAAACCGTCTCGATCAGAAAAAGATGGATGAGTTCGCCCAACGTGCCACCATGAGGAAACCCGAATGATTCGCTTAGCGCCCGTGATTACCGCTGACGTTGACATCGCCATATTGCCCGGCGGTAAAGCCAGCGATGTTACACAAGATTTTCTCGCATTGTTGAGCGGAGCATTAGCAGGTGAAACAACAACCGACAAAGCGGCCCCCCAGTTGCTGGTGGCAACAGAGAAGCCCACAACAAAAGGCGAGCCGCTGGTTAGCGATATTCTTTCCGATGTGCAACAAGCGGATTTACTGATCCCTGAGGATGGAATACCGCCTGTCATCAACGACGAACAATCCACATCAACACCGTTAACCACCGCTCAGACGATGACGTTGGCTGCGGTGGCTGACAAAAATACGACAAAAGACGAAAAAGCGGATGAGCTTAATGAAGACGTCACCGCAAGCCTGAGCGCCCTTTTTGCGATGTTGCCGGGTTTTGACAATACGCCCAAAGTGGCTGATGCGCCGTCAACCGTGTTACCGACAGAGAAACCAACTCTCTACACAAAACTGACTACGGCGCAATTCACAACCGCACAGCCCGATGACGCCCCTGACGCGCAAGCTCAGCCAGTAACACCGCTGGTAGCAGAGGCCCAGAGTAAAGCGGAAGTCATCAGCACACCTTCGCCGGTGACCGCTGCCGTCAGCCCGCTCATCACTCCGCACCAGACACAGCCGATGCCCACCGTCGCAGCACCTGTTTTGAGTGCGCCGCTGGGTTCTCACGAATGGCAACAATCATTAAGCCAGCATATTTCGCTGTTTACCCGCCAGGGGCAACAAAGTGCAGAGTTGCGTCTGCACCCGCAGGATTTAGGTGAAGTACAAATCTCCCTCAAAGTGGATGATAGCCAGGCGCAAATCCAGATGGTGTCACCGCATCAGCACGTACGCGCCGCGCTGGAAGCTGCGCTACCGGTACTGCGTACGCAGCTGGCAGAAAGTGGCATTCAGTTAGGGCAAAGCAACATCAGTGGCGAAAGCTTTAGTGGTCAGCAACAGGCCGCTTCACAGCAACAGCAAAGCCAGCGCACAGCAAATCATGAACCTCTGGCGGGTGAAGACGACGATGCGCTACCCGTTCCCGTCTCCTTACAAGGGCGCGTAACAGACAACAGTGGCGTTGATATTTTCGCCTAACGTCAGAGGTAGCACCGTAATCCGCGTCTTTTCCCCGCTTTGTTGCGTTCAAGACGCAGGATAATTGGCCGATAAGCAGTAGCGACACAGGAAGACCGCAACACATGACTGATTACGCGATAAGCAAGAAAAGCAAGCGATCGCTTTGGATCCCGATTCTGGTATTCATTACCCTCGCGGCCTGTGCCAGCGCAGGTTACAGCTACTGGCATTCGCATCAGGTTGCCGCTGACGACAAAGCGCAGCAGCGCGTCGTGCCCTCCCCGGTCTTCTATGCGCTGGATACCTTTACGGTCAATTTGGGTGATGCGGATCGCGTACTTTATATCGGCATAACTCTGCGGCTAAAAGATGAAGCTACCCGCTCGCGGCTAAGTGAGTATTTGCCGGAAGTCCGTAGCCGCTTGCTGTTACTGTTTTCGCGTCAGGATGCTGCCGTACTGGCGACAGAAGAAGGCAAGAAAAGCCTGATTGCTGAGATTAAAGCCACACTTTCCACCCCGCTTGTTGCCGGGCAACCGAAACAGGATGTCACCGACGTGCTGTATACCGCTTTCATTCTGCGATAACGACATGGGCGATAGTATTCTTTCTCAAGCTGAAATTGATGCGCTGTTGAATGGTGACAGCGAAGTCAAAGACGAACCGACGGCCAGTGTTAGCGGCGATAGTGACATTCGTCCGTACGATCCGAATACCCAACGACGGGTTGTACGCGAACGTTTGCAGGCGCTGGAAATCATTAATGAGCGTTTTGCCCGCCATTTTCGTATGGGGCTGTTCAACCTGCTGCGCCGTAGCCCGGATATTACTGTCGGGGCCATCCGCATTCAGCCGTACCATGAATTTGCCCGCAACTTGCCGGTGCCGACCAACCTGAACCTAATCCACCTGAAACCGCTACGCGGCACAGGGCTGGTGGTGTTCTCGCCGAGTCTGGTGTTTATCGCCGTGGATAACCTGTTTGGCGGCGATGGACGCTTCCCAACCAAAGTGGAAGGTCGCGAGTTTACCCATACTGAACAGCGCGTCATCAACCGCATGTTGAAGCTGGCGCTGGAAGGCTATAGCGACGCCTGGAAAGCAATTAATCCGCTGGATGTAGAGTACGTGCGTTCGGAAATGCAGGTGAAATTTACCAATATCACCACCTCGCCGAACGACATCGTGGTTAACACACCGTTCCATGTGGAGATTGGCAACCTGACCGGCGAATTTAATATCTGCCTGCCATTCAGCATGATCGAGCCGCTACGGGAATTGTTGGTTAACCCGCCGCTGGAAAACTCACGAAATGAAGATCAGAACTGGCGCGATAACCTGGTGCGTCAGGTGCAGCACTCACAGCTGGAGCTGGTCGCTAACTTTGCCGATATATCGCTGCGTCTGTCGCAAATTTTAAAACTGAAACCCGGCGACGTCCTGCCGATAGAAAAACCCGATCGCATCATCGCCCATGTTGACGGCGTTCCGGTGCTGACCAGCCAGTACGGCACCCTCAACGGCCAGTATGCGTTACGGATTGAACATTTGATTAACCCGATTTTGAATTCTCTGAACGAGGAACAGCCCAAATGAGTGACTTGAATAATCCGGCCGATGATAACAACGGCGCAATGGACGATCTGTGGGCTGAAGCGTTGAGCGAACAAAAATCAACCAGCAGTAAAAGCGCTGCAGACGCGGTATTCCAGCAATTTGGCGGCGGTGATGTCAGCGGAACGTTGCAGGATATCGACCTGATTATGGATATTCCGGTTAAGCTGACCGTCGAACTGGGCCGCACGCGGATGACCATCAAAGAGCTGTTGCGCCTGACACAAGGGTCAGTCGTAGCGCTGGACGGCCTGGCAGGCGAACCGCTGGATATTCTGATCAACGGTTATTTAATCGCTCAGGGCGAAGTGGTGGTCGTTGCCGATAAATATGGCGTGCGGATCACCGATATCATTACTCCGTCTGAGCGAATGCGCCGCCTGAGCCGTTAGCGATGAATAACCACGCTACTGTGCAACCGTCCGCGCCGGTTTCTGCTGCGCCGCTGCTGCAGGTGAGCGGCGCACTGATCGCCATTATTGCCCTGATCCTCGCTGCTGCCTGGCTGGTAAAACGGCTGGGATTTGCCCCCAAACGAACTGGCGTTAACGGTCTGAAAATTAGCGCCAGTGCTTCGCTGGGCGCGCGTGAAAGGGTCGTGGTAGTCGATGTGGAAGATGCACGCCTGGTGCTCGGCGTTACCGCAGGGCAAATCAATCTGCTGCATAAACTTCCCTCTTCTGCGCCAACGGAAGAGATACCGCAGACCGATTTTCAGTCGGTCATGAAAAACTTGCTTAAGCGTAGCGGGAGATCCTGATGCGTCGTTTGTTGTCTGTCGCACCTGTTCTTCTCTGGCTGGTTACCCCTCTCGCCTTCGCACAACTGCCGGGTATCACCAGCCAGCCGCTGCCTGGCGGTGGACAAAGCTGGTCACTCCCGGTGCAGACGCTGGTGTTCATCACCTCGTTGACGTTTATTCCGGCAATTTTACTGATGATGACCAGTTTCACCCGTATCATCATTGTTTTTGGTTTATTGCGTAACGCGCTGGGAACGCCCTCCGCGCCACCTAACCAGGTATTGCTGGGGCTGGCACTGTTTTTGACCTTTTTTATAATGTCGCCGGTGATCGACAAAATTTATGTCGATGCATACCAGCCGTTCAGCGAAGAGAAAATCTCAATGCAGGAGGCGCTGGAAAAAGGGGCGCAGCCGCTGCGTGAGTTTATGCTGCGTCAGACCCGCGAGGCAGATTTAGGGTTGTTTGCCAGACTGGCGAATACCGGCCCGTTGCAGGGACCTGAAGCCGTGCCAATGCGCATTTTGCTCCCGGCCTACGTGACCAGCGAGCTGAAAACCGCATTTCAGATAGGCTTCACGATTTTCATTCCTTTTTTGATTATCGACCTCGTGATTGCCAGCGTACTGATGGCATTGGGGATGATGATGGTGCCCCCGGCCACCATTGCTCTGCCCTTTAAACTGATGCTGTTTGTACTGGTGGATGGCTGGCAATTGCTGGTCGGTTCGCTGGCGCAGAGCTTTTACAGCTAGAGAGGCAAAATGACACCTGAATCGGTCATGATGATGGGGACTGAAGCGATGAAAGTTGCGCTGGCGCTGGCTGCCCCGCTGTTGCTGGTGGCGTTGGTCACGGGCCTTATCATCAGTATTTTGCAGGCCGCCACGCAGATTAATGAAATGACGCTGTCGTTTATTCCGAAAATCATCGCCGTATTTATCGCCATTATTATTGCCGGACCGTGGATGCTCAATCTGTTGCTGGATTACGTCCGTACCTTGTTCACTAACCTGCCGTATATCATCGGGTAGCCCGTACAATGTTGCAGGTGACAAGCGATCAATGGCTTTCCTGGCTAAGTCTGTACTTCTGGCCGTTACTGCGCGTGCTGGCGCTCATTTCTACCGCGCCAATTCTGAGCGAACGCAGCGTGCCGAAACGGGTAAAACTGGGTCTGGCAATGATGATCACGTTCGCCATTGCCCCATCATTACCTGCCAACGATGTTCCTGTTTTTTCGTTCTTTGCTCTGTGGCTGGCCGTGCAGCAGATCCTGATCGGCATTGCGCTTGGTTTTACCATGCAGTTTGCTTTTGCCGCTGTGCGAACCGCTGGCGAAATTATCGGTCTGCAAATGGGACTGTCATTTGCAACGTTTGTCGATCCGGGCAGCCATCTCAATATGCCCGTTTTAGCGCGCATCATGGATATGCTGGCGTTACTGCTGTTCCTGACATTTAACGGTCATTTATGGCTGATTTCACTGCTGGTGGATACCTTTCACACCCTGCCTATTGGTGGCGAGCCGTTGAATAGCAATGCGTTTCTGGCACTCACCAAAGCAGGGAGTTTGATTTTCCTCAATGGACTGATGCTGGCGTTACCGCTCATTACTCTGCTGCTGACACTGAATCTGGCATTAGGTTTACTGAATCGTATGGCCCCGCAATTATCCATTTTTGTTATTGGATTTCCATTAACTCTGACTGTCGGTATCTCATTAATGGCGGCATTAATGCCGTTAATTGCTCCTTTTTGCGAACATTTATTCAGTGAAATTTTTAATTTGCTGGCAGATATTATCAGCGAATTACCTGTAATATGATTCCCTAATGTTTATCTTGTTATCCTAAGGATTATCTGAAAAATAATACCCACGAACATCTTCCAGGATACTCCTGTGGCGAAATATTTGTTTTAACCTCACTCACATATCGCAACATTTACTTTACTTTAAGACAATTCCAGGCAAATTATACAACACTTTACGGGATAGTAAGTCCGCCTGAAAAATCGCGAGAGTGGCGCATTAGGTGACCCATGTTGTTCCGTTTAGTCATGATGAAATATTCAGGTAAGGGGAATTATCGTTACGCATTGAGTGAGGGTATGCCATGTCAACGATTATTATGGATTTATGTAGTTACACCCGACTAGGTTTAACCGGGTATCTGTTGAGCAGAGGGGTTAAAAAAAGAGAAATCAACGACATTGAAACCGTTGATGACCTTGCCATAGCTTGTGATTCACAGCGCCCTTCAGTGGTGTTTATTAATGAGGACTGTTTCATCCACGATGCTTCTAACAGTCAGCGTATCAAGCTCATCATTAATCAACATCCCAATACGTTATTTATCGTTTTTATGGCAATTGCCAATGTTCATTTTGATGAATATCTATTGGTCAGAAAAAATTTATTGATCAGTTCTAAATCGATTAAACCGGAATCTCTCGACGATATCCTTGGCGATATTCTGAAAAAAGAGACAACGATAACCTCGTTTTTAAATATGCCGACGTTATCATTGAGCCGAACCGAATCGAGTATGTTGCGAATGTGGATGGCAGGTCAGGGAACCATTCAAATCTCCGACCAAATGAATATCAAAGCCAAGACCGTTTCATCGCATAAAGGTAATATTAAACGTAAGATCAAAACGCATAATAAACAGGTTATCTACCATGTCGTCCGACTGACGGATAATGTGACTAATGGTATTTTTGTCAACATGCGCTAACACATTCTGACTGGTGGTTTCCCACCAGTCAGGCTGAATTAGATTACTCTGCTTTCTCCACAAAGATACCGTCCTGATGCCCTGCTTCATTAAAGAACCAGATGCCGAGCGGGTAGTCTTCCAGCGAAACCAGGTACATTGTGCCTTCACTAAACTCCTCAACTGCCAGTACCACGCCAGGACGACGCGGACCGCCATCCGTTTTGACTGTTACCCGATCATTCACCTTCATCGTTTTCCTCCTGTGGCTTTGTGCCAGTGTAGAACAATTTCGTTTTTCTGGCAGCGCCAGGCGCGCGCGAGTGCTGATTTTCTCGACGGTCTATACTTAAGAGATGCCAGGCGGACTTAACGACTGGCGGCAACAACAGAGTAACGGTTGCGAGGAAAGATGATGAAAACCGCAAAAGAGTACAGCGATACCGCAAAACGTGAGGTCAGTGTCGATGTCGATGCCCTGCTGGCGGCGATCAATGAAATTAGCGAAAGCGAAGTTCATCGCAGCCAGCACGATCCTGAACACGTTAGTGTCGATGGACGTGAATATCATACATGGCGTGAATTGGCGGATGCCTTCGAACTGGATATTCATGACTTCAGCGTCTCTGAAGTGAATCGTTGAATGCACAATAAAAAAATCCCGACCCTGAGGGGGTCGGGATTAAACTTGCTTAAGCAAGAAGCACTTAAAAAATTCGTTACACCAGGAAATCTGATGTGTTCATCACCTTATCCGCAATTTTTTTCGCTGACAAGAAAATATTCGTGATATGAATGATTAACGCTACTTATGAATAGAAATGTGACGCGCGTCACCCCTTGGTGGCTCTGGCGTCAACGGGATCGCTCCCGAAAAAATCATCTTTGATAATTTGTGCTGTTTTGAGAATCATCCTGGTAAGGGGAGTACTGCGCAACCATGCTTTCAATTCAACAACCACTACTGGTTTTTAGCGATCTTGATGGCACCCTGCTGGACAGTCATAGTTATGACTGGCAACCGGCCGCCTCCTGGCTCACCCGTTTACGGCAAGCAAATGTTCCTGTCATTCTGTGTAGCAGTAAAACCTCGGCGGAAATGCTGTACTTGCAAAAAACGTTGGGGCTACAAGGTTTACCGCTGATTGCCGAAAATGGCGCAGTGATCCAGCTTGCTGAGCAATGGCAGGATATAGACGGTTTTCCACGCATCATCTCAGGTATTAGCCATGGCGAAATCAGCCAGGTATTAAATACGCTGCGTGAGAAAGAGCATTTTAAATTCACAACTTTTGATGACGTCGACGATGAAACCATCGCCGAATGGACGGGATTAAGCCGTAGCCAGGCGGCACTGACGCAGTTACATGAGGCATCTGTAACGCTTATCTGGCGCGACAGTGACGAGCGAATGGCGCAATTTACCGCCCGTCTGAACGAGCTGGGCTTGCAGTTTATGCAGGGGGCGCGCTTCTGGCACGTACTGGATGCCTCTGCCGGAAAAGATCAGGCCGCAAACTGGATCATCGCGACCTATCAACAATCGTTAGGCAAACGACCAACCACGCTTGGTCTGGGCGATGGGCCAAACGATGCGCCCTTACTGGAGGTAATGGATTACGCGGTGATTGTGAAAGGGCTAAATCGTCAAGGGGTGCATCTGCATCATGAGGATCCGGCCCGCGTCTGGCGAACGCAGCGAGAAGGACCGGAAGGCTGGCGTGAAGGCCTGGACCATTTTCTCTCTGCCCGTTAAGCGTTGTCGCTCGCGAACACCCGATTGCGCCCTGCCTGTTTAGCGAGATAAAGCCGACGGTCAGCCAGTGACTGGAGTTGTTCAAAATCATAATCACCTGTTTCCTCGCTGCTGCTTACCCCCAGCGAGGCACTAATGCGTATCGTCGTACTCTTGGCGATCAACATCTCTTTTTCATTTAACTTCAGGCGAATACGTTCTGCAATTTCCGCGGCCTGCGCCAGATTCGCCCCTGGCAGAATCACACAAAACTCCTCGCCACCGACCCGCCCGGCAACGTCCTGCGCACGCAAGGAACTGCTAATTAATCCAGCAGCATGAGAAAGAACACGGTCGCCCGCCTGATGACCAAAGCGGTCATTAATCGCTTTAAAATGGTCAAGGTCGACCTGAATGACAGAAAAAGGATGTTGGTGCGTCTGACACAATTTAGCGAGCGGACGGGCTTTTTCGAACAGTGCGCCACGGTTATATAAACGCGTTAAGGTGTCGTGCCACGCCTGCCACTGCAACGAGCTTTGCAAAACATACATGTTGCTGACCATCCGGCGA
The DNA here is from genome assembly GCF_013369155.2 of Escherichia sp. 94.0001. Lineage (NCBI taxonomy): Bacteria > Pseudomonadati > Pseudomonadota > Gammaproteobacteria > Enterobacterales > Enterobacteriaceae > Escherichia > Escherichia sp. 94.0001. Next base: position 17,008 of record NZ_JABWMS020000068.1, read on the forward strand.
ATCACATACCAGGAGATGAGTAACATGGTGGTAAAGAGCGCCCACAGCAGGGTTAATGCAATGCTGATACTGCCGAAATCACCACGCACGCCTTCGCTTAGCGTATGGACGCGCACCAGCACACCGTCGAAATGGTCCAGACGTTCCCAGCTAACATAGCGACTGTTCATACGAATGCCGCCCCGCGTGTCATGTTCCATTGCCTGCGCCAGCAAGGCCAGTTCACGAGGATCAAAAATATTCCCTGTTGAATGGTCAGGATTAGAAGAGGTCAATAATCTCAGCTTACTGTCATAGAGCTGATACTCACCATCGAGGTTTTTATCGATGGCGTTTCTTAAAAATTGCTGCATGGTACGCACGGGAATACTCATCCCCAGCACGCCATACCAGTAGTTATCACTGTCTACCGGAACACTGACGGTAACCTGAGGTTCAGTATTGCTGGCATGTTCTGACTGCGAGGTGAACCAACGTACCGCGCGTTGACGATTTTCTCGTTGCGAATGGCCGACAAACCAGGGTTGGGTGACATAGCCGTAATAACGCGTTGGTACATTGCGCGTAAACAAGGTCGGCTGCGTCGAAACGTAAAATCCGGCACGCGAGACATACATAGCTTGTTCGACCATCGACGAGGAATTGTGCGCCAGTCGTAGCAAGTAACCAACCTCCAACGCAGCAGTAACTTCATTGTCGAGGCTTTCATTTTCGCGAGACAGGAGATTTCCCTCGCTGACTAATGCATCCGAAACGCCATTGACTGGCAGGGTGCGTCGTCGGTTGAGTTCGATTTGCCAGGCGTGATCGTCGCGATGCTGTTCGAACTCCGTTACGGCATTACGCAAAGAGGTAAAATCCAGTGGCGCTACGAGAGCTTCGCGCATGCCATTACGCAAAAAGATCAGTTTGTCGACGTTATACTGCAGATGCTTATCGAGCGCGTTAGCTACGTTTTCCAGATGATTACGCTGGCTGGAGATATAGGCATCTTCCAGAACCACCACTTCACGCCAGGTGAGCAAGGTGGAAAAAAGCAGCACTACGATAAAGCAGAGATTAACGACATGACCAGGCCCCAGGCGGCGCGCAAGTTTTTTCAACCAGCTCTGGTTTTCCATTTTTGTCTCGTGCTGCACCCTGACGACTCCCAACCTGCTTTTTTATGATTCTGGCATAACCTGGCGATAGCGTACCGCAAAACAGCGATAATTTTATAATGGTGGCATGATAAGACGCGACTATCATTCATTGCAGGCATTGGCACACCAGGCCGGATGTGATCCGGCCTGGTGTTAATGATACCCTTTCAAACTTCTTCCGCAGGACGACTCCCCTCCCCCGGAACAAGCTCGGTTTCATGAAAAGCTTCCCGCTTGACCCCATAACCGTCATACCAACGACACTCAACCATACCGCTGGAATAGCCGGTGACAATCATCCGCGGGCCGCCCTCTTTAACCGTTACTTCCTCACTAATCATAAAGCTCATACTCGCCTCCTTTTTTCGAGTGAAACTTGTTCACCTTAGTTGAAGATGGCGAATTTTGCATAATAGCCAGTGCGAGTATTAATGTGCCTGACCGCGCATTTTCGCTACCGCTTTCACTCCCAGCACCACGATGCCGCCGATGATAAAACCAAGTATCAGATTTAAAACAGTCGGTAATATCATCGCCACCACTGCACTTTGCTGCCCGGCGAAATGTTCAATAGCGTGATGCAGCGGCGCAATACCATGAACCACAATCCCGCCACCGACGAGGAACATCGCCAACGTGCCGACAATTGATAACGCTTTCATCAGCCAGGGCGCGATAATCAATAACCCTTTACCCAATGCCTGCATCAGCGCGCTGGATTTTTCCGCCAGCCAATACCCCAGGTCATCAATCTTAACAATAACCCCTACCAGCCCGTAGACGCCCACGGTCACTACCAGTGCGATGCCTGAAAGCACCAGCACCTGATTAAGCAACGGCGCTTCTGCCACAATCCCCAGCGTGATGGCGACGATTTCCGCAGACAAAATAAAATCAGTACGAATCGCCCCTTTTATTTTGTCCTTTTCAAACTTCAGCGGATCCTGCGCCGCCAGCTTCTCCAGACGCTGCTGACTCTGCGCCGGATCTTCTTTGTGTTTACGCGCCTCCAGCATATGCAGCACTTTCTCTACCCCTTCAAAGCAGAGAAACGCGCCGCCAATCATCAACAAAGGCGTAATCGCCCACGGGATAAATGCACTGATGATCAGCGCCAGCGGTACCAGAATCACTTTATTGATCAGCGATCCTTTCGCCACTCCCCAGACCACGGGAAGTTCCCGGTTGGCACGCACACCTGAAACTTGTTGTGCATTGAGCGATAAATCATCCCCTAGTACACCGGCGGTTTTCTTCGCCGCCAGTTTGCCCATCACGGAGATATCGTCCAGCAGTGTGGCGATATCATCGAGCAACGTCAGTAAACTACTCCCGGCCAAAAGCATTCCCTCTCATTTTTATTGTTGAAGGGAGTAAGTATGAAGCAAAAACGGCAGCTCTGATACTTGCTTCATAGGTCAACATTTTTTTAACAATCAAGTGCAATTATATCTCTCGCCAGCAGAATGATTTTCACGTTTACTATGAACCACCTTTTTATTTCCACCGTGAGGGATTATGCGTTTCCGCCAGTTATTACCGCTTTTTGGCGCGCTGTTTGCGTTGTATATCATTTGGGGCTCAACCTATTTTGTCATTCGGATTGGCGTGGAAAGCTGGCCTCCGTTAATGATGGCGGGCGTTCGATTCCTGGCAGCCGGTATTTTATTGATGGCATTTTTGCTACTGCGCGGACACAAACTCCCCCCGCTACGTCCGCTGCTCAATGCCGCGCTGATTGGCCTGTTATTGCTGGCTGTCGGTAATGGCATGGTGACAGTTGCCGAACATCAAAATGTTCCATCCGGCATCGCCGCCGTAGTGGTTGCAACCGTGCCCCTCTTTACCCTGTGCTTCAGCCGCCTGTTTGGCATTAAAACGCGCAAACTGGAATGGATGGGTATCGCCATTGGGCTTGCCGGAATCATCATGCTCAATAGCGGGGGTAATTTAAGCGGCAATCCGTGGGGCGCGATTCTGATTTTAATCGGCTCGATTAGCTGGGCGTTTGGCTCGGTTTATGGCTCGCGCATTACCTTACCTGTAGGGATGATGGCGGGTGCGATTGAGATGCTGGCGGCTGGCGTGGTGTTAATGATTGCGTCGATGATTGCGGGTGAAAAACTGACGGCGATCCCTTCCCTTTCAGGCTTCCTTGCGGTCGGCTATCTGGCGCTGTTTGGTTCGATTATCGCCATTAACGCTTATATGTATTTAATCCGCAACGTCAGTCCGGCTCTCGCCACCAGCTACGCCTACGTTAACCCGGTGGTCGCGGTCTTGCTGGGTACGGGACTGGGCGGAGAGACTCTGTCTAAGATAGAATGGCTGGCGCTCGGCGTGATTGTCTTCGCGGTGGTACTGGTCACGTTAGGAAAATATCTTTTCCCGGCAAAACCCGTAGTTGCGCCAGTTATTCAGGACGCATCAAGCGAGTAAATGAATCCCCTGCGTGTCGATCTGCGCGCTGGCACCTTCGCCGCAGATCCACTCTTCCAGACGCTCGCTAAGCGCTTCATCCGTCAGCTTCTCGCGCCCACGTAACGCACACTCCCAGACAATCAGTACGCGCCAGCCAAGCTCCTGCAAGCGACTGATATCGCGGCGATCGCGCTCAACATTTTTACCTATCTTCTCCAGCCAGAACTCGGTTCGAGTCGCGGGCACTTTAAACAGATAGCAGTGATGATGGTGCCAGAAGCAACCGTGGGTAAATATCACGCAGCGATATTCATCAAGAACAAAATCCGGGCGTCCGGGCAAACAGGCGTCCTGAACGCGAAACGCCAGTCCCTGCCCGGTTAACAAACTGGCGAGGCGCTTCTCAATCGCCGTATCGCGCGTGGCAATTGCGCGCATATTTTTGCTGCGTGTAGCCTTATCGTGAACGTCGGCCATGTTTTGCTTCTTGCTGACGCAACGCCACTGCCTGTTTGATTTTTGGTTCAAGCAGTTTTGCCACCGCGGCAAAGACCGGCACGACCACCGAGTTACCGAACTGGCGATAGGCCTGAGTGTCCGAAACCGGAATGCGAAATTTCGCTTCTCCTGGTGCTTCAAAGCCCATTAAGCGCGCACATTCACGAGGCGTTAACCGACGTGGGCGGTGTTGCTGGTTCTGCGGATCGTCAAAGTCTTTCTCACCCGTGGCTATATCCCAGCCGCGATCAATTAAAATTTCCGCGCCATCTTTGTAATAACGAGCAGAAAGCGTACGCGTGACGCTTTGCGGATTGTTCGGATAAACCATTCCATAACCGAAGCCGTTACCGCGCGCCTGATGTTTTTTCGCATAACGATAGAGGTAATTCCACAGCACCGGCGTCAGGATATATTTCGCCTCAACCATCGGGTCCAGCAACTGCGCCAGTGTCATTCGCTGTGCAGGGAAACATTTGCTGATCTCACGCAGGGTAAAATCGGCTTTCAGATTCAGGTCGCGACGAAAACCCACCAGCACGATGCGTTCACGGTGCTGCGGAAGGAAATGTTTACCGTCAATGATTTTCGGATCGTCCGGGCCATTATCTTCTGCATCTGCCACGTCATAGCCCAGTTCATCCAACGTCTGCATGATGATACGGAACGTTTTCCCCTGGTCGTGGCTTTTCAGGTTTTTGACGTTTTCGAGCACAAAAATCGCCGGGCGACGCGCGTCGATAATACGCACCACATCGAAGAACAGCGTGCCCTGGGTATCACAGGCAAAACCGTGCGCTCGTCCGAGTGAGTTCTTTTTCGATACGCCAGCCAGAGAAAACGGCTGACAAGGAAAACCGGCCAGTAAAACATCGTGCTCAGGAATATGTTGACGGATATGTTCCGCCGCCGCGTCATCACCTATACCCTCTTTGTGGCTGAGAGTGATGTCGCGAATATCTTCATTAAAGTGATGCGCCGCCGGGTCGCAATAATAGTTGGCTTTATAAGTGCGTACCGCATGTTTGTTCCATTCGCTGGTAAACACGCACTGCCCACCAATCGATTCAAAACCGCGACGAATACCACCAATCCCGGCAAATAGATCGATAAAGCGAAACGCATAATGCGGATGATGTGCCGGTGGAATGGGTAACAACGTTTGCAGATGGGCGAACTCTTTCTCACTTAAACGGTGCCATGCTGAGTCATTCGCCAGCGCACGTTTTAAAATTGCCGCGCTCCGGTGATTCTCACCCACACCATTAAGCTGCGCCACCAGCGTTTTGACATCATAAATTTGCAGCAGTTGCTCCAGCATTGCCTGTGCGGCATTCCCGGTGCTGTATGAATCGGTTACTGATATATTTTCCTGCATAGATTTAACCGGCCATCTGAGATGGTCGACAGGTTAACATAATTACCATCATTTAGGGCCACGCGCTCAGCCAACCGGTGAAAACGTATCAATCACTTTGTGATCGATACCTTCATTCTCTCCCGCCAGCTCGGCACTGAGCTTCGCCATAAACTCGACTAAAAATTGCGCGTTGTACTGCGCCAGTTGTTTGCCTTTTATGGTTTGCATGGTGTGCGGTAGCTTCAGCAACTTAGTCTGAAAATGATCCAGCGCGTAACGTTTATCATCAAGTGGGCGATTCTGCGCGAACGGATCTTCGCCATCAAACAATGCCACGCCCAACGCCCCCGAAACGGCAAACACACGCGCCAGGCCAATCGCCCCCAGAGCTTCCAGCCGATCCGCATCCTGAACGATTTTAGCTTCCACCGTTAAAGGGGCAATTTGCGCGCTAAAACTGTGTGCGGCAATGGCATGGCAAACAGCCTCGATTTTTTCTGCTGGAAATTGCGCGAATTCTTCACGCAGCAGGCGACGCGTCTCTTCTGCTGCCAGTATTGAAGAACGCTGCCGTTGCGGATGATTTTTCGCCAGGCTCACGATATCGTGAAAATAACAGGCGGTTAAAATCACCAGCATATCAACGTCGTCATCTGCCGCCAGTTTCTGTGCCGTAGCCCAGACGCGGCGAAAATGACACAGGTCATGTGCCGCGTCCTGATGTTGATGATGGTTTTTCAACCAGTTTTCGAACTGTGCCTGCCAGTGTTGTAAGTCCATACGCGCTCCGTTGCCAAAGAGTCGCAACCTTAGCAGTTTTTATTCATAGCGTCTGCTACGTGCGGGACGAGGTCGGGTGTACCAGGCAATGCCGCCTAGCAAGGCACCAACCAGGGCCATAAACAGAAATCCGACCAATGCTCCTAACCACTTCCCCGCAGTAGATCCTAAATCACTTTCAAATCCCGACACGGGGGCATCGGGGATCCGGCTCATCACCCAGATGTATCGCGCCATTGCCCAGACGAAATAGCCACACCATGTATAGAAAGCCCACAAAGCCAATTTGCCGCCAGGGCTGCGAGAGAGTCTCTCTTCCATCTTTGTCGAACCGTATTCCATTTTGAGATAACCCGGAAAATTCAGACTTAGTACTATTATGTGATAAAAGTCACATTTTTCCACATTGGATGAGTCAGTCAAGACTCAATCATTTTTTGAACAAATAGATAGTTTTTGCACAACGGCAATAATTACCGGAAAAACAGCAATAAAGATTTATTTTTATCTTGGATAATGGTTTTATTAATTCACCCAAACAATACATTAGCACTGAATACAATTATACCTTTTTAGATTTCTGTGTCATGATAACCCCGTTATTAGCCTTTTATCGTCTTGTTTATATTTTTTGGGCCGGCATGATGCCGGCTTTTTTTATGCCTTCATTAATGTGCGCGCGATCACATAGGCCGTCTGGCGCAAAAATCATTGACACTCCCTATCTTTCCATAAAATCCATAACCCATTGATAT
>NZ_JABWMS020000069.1:0-23698 GCF_013369155.2 Escherichia sp. 94.0001
TATTAAGGTTTAGTTATCTCCTTTACCATTAAGGCACTCCCCGATATTAATCGGGAAGTACATTGGGATAAATCATAAAAAACTAATGATTATGCTGAAATTCGATTCGCTGAACCACAGACATTAATTTTATTTCTGACAACTTCTTTCATCGCATCCATACCGACGCGCATATAATAACGAGGATCATTACCCTGCGGATTTTCCGCAAACCAGGCTTTAACCGCGCCAGCGAAAGCTATTTTTAATTCTGTGGCAACGTTTACTTTTGTGACGCCAAGTTCAATAGTGCGGCGGACAAATTCATCTGGAACATCGCTGGCACCATGCAGCACCAGAGGAACATCCACCACTTCACGAATTTCCGCCAGCCGCTGGAAATCAATCTTCGGCGTTTTGCTGTATAAGCCGTGCGCCGTACCAATCGCTACCGCCAGGCTGTCGACGCCAGTCAGTTCGACAAAGCGTTTAGCTTCTTGTGGATCGGTCAGGAATGCACTTTCGGCGTCAACGCTCATGTCATCTTCAACACCGCCCAGGCGGCCCAGTTCTGCTTCCACGCTGCAATCCTGTGAGTGGCAGAAGTCGACAACCGATTTCACCAGCTTCACGTTCTCGTCAAATGGGAAGTGGCTGCCGTCGATCATCGCACTGCGCACGCCTGCGTGGACTTTACGGCGAATATCATCCAGCGATTCGTGGTGGTCGAGATGCAGCGCCAGTGGCATGTTGTAGGTTGTGGAATAGGCACTACACAGGGCGTAGATCTCTTCCAGCGCGATATGTTTAAAGGTCCCCGGCGTCCCGGCGAGGATCACCGGCGATCGCATTTCACTGCACACTTCGAGGATCGCCTGGATCGTCTCGGCGTTATGAATGTTAAAAGCAGGCACCGCGTAGCCATTGGCCTGGGCGTCCTGTAACAGATATTTGGTGGAGATAATACTCATAATGCGATCCTCTTATGCCTGCCACGGATGAATGATTACGCCTTGCACCACGCGGTTAACGGTGCCGCTGGCTGATGGGGTATCCGGCGTATTGCCCATATGCAGCGACTGCATCAGTGCAAACGTCTGGGCGTACATCAGGAAGCAAAATGCCTGCTCAACGTCGATAAAGTGACGTGACGGCGGCAGGATGATATGTGGACCGGCGGTAATAACGTCGTTGCCTTCCGCGGCGATGGCGATTACGCGCATTGCCTGGTTGTCACGGCGGAGTTCTGCCAGCAGATCAAGATCATACTGACGCGTATAGGGGTGGCTGGAGACAAACACCACCACCAGCGTTTCGTTATCGACCAGCGATTTCGGGCCATGACGGAATCCGGTCGGGGAATCATAAAAGGCCGCCAGTTTACCCGCCGTCAGTTCCAGTACTTTCAGCGCCGACTCGCGTGCTGCGCCCTGTAAGCCACCGCTGCCGAGATAAACGATCCGTTTCCACGGTGCGTAACCAAACACACCTTCGCTGAAATCGCCCAGTGAGGTCAGGATCCCCTGGCAACGATCCGCTACGTCGCGGAAGGTCTGGCTATTGATTGTCTCAGGTGCGAAAACCGCGAGGCAGCTGGCCATCATAGTGGTAATGCTGCTTGTCATTGCAAAGCCGCGATCGTGCGTTTCTGCGGGCATCAGCAGGGCAAACGCGTTGTCGCTGTTGATCGCGTTTTGGTAAAGAGCGCCCGCTTCGTTGCAGGTGATCGGCAGGTGATAGCATTCCGGTACAAACTGATTCGCCAGTTCCACGGCGGCGACGCTTTCCGGGCTGTTGCCAGATCGACCGAAGGAGATCAACAGCAGTGGATGAGCTGGATTCAGGTAGTCCATCGGATTAGTGACCAGATCGGTGGTCGGTACGGCGCTGACGTTTTTGCCGGTATGGCTGGCGAGCCACGGCGCGATGATATCACCGATAAATGCCGAGGTTCCGGCTCCGGTCAGAATGATCCGCAGATTCTCTTTGCGCAGTAACGGTTCAAGGAAGTTATTGAGAGCTGTACGTAACGCGTCGATGTTGGTGAGTGAACGGATCCATGCGCGAGGCTGATGGCGGATCTCTTCTTCAGTCCATGTGCCGGTGGTGGCGGCCGCTGGGGTGTAATTTTCTGGCATAACTCAATCCTTAGTCTGATGAACTTGACTTCCGGCATTGCAGGTTTCGCTTGCCTTTCGTTTCATTTCACTTGGTGATTCGTTTCGTTGATTAAAATCTATAGAAAAGAAATCGAAAGTTCAATGGAGAAAAAAGAAATAAAACGAAATTTGTGATCATTGAAAGAAAAGACAAGGGAAGATTAAAGGATTGCGTGATGACGTCGCTATGTGTACCGATTGCTGGAAGCGGCGTACCGTAGAGCGGATAAGACGCGCCAGCGTCGCATTCGACACCACTGCACAGATTAAAACGAAAGAAAAAGAAAGGCCTTACGGGGGAAGTGAAGGCCCAATAAAGGAGCAAACCATCAAAACGAAGCTAATTGACCCTGAATCCAGATTTGTTGCACATGCAGTCCGCTATTCAGCGCAACGACGCTGGCGCGTTTGCCCGGTTTAAGTGATCCCAGAACACCATCAACACCCAGCATTCGCGCCGGATGCAGCGACGCCATATGGATGGCTTCCGCTGGCGTTACGCCCGTCAGCTCGACCATATTGCGAACAGCCGCATCAACAGACAGCGTACTGCCCGCCAGTCCACCGGACGCGGTACGGACAACGCCGTCGTGCATCTGCACCTCTTCACCACATAACGTATAGCGACCATCCGGCATCCCGGCTGCCTGCATCGCGTCGGTGATGAGCACGATTCTCTCTTTCGCACAGCAACAACACAGTGACATCGCCGCCGGATGTACATGATGACCATCGGCTATCAGTTCCAGCCAGGCGCGCTTGTCCGTTAATCCTGCGCCAACCATTCCCGGTTCGCGGTGATGTAAACCTGTCATCCCGTTATAGCAATGCACCAGGCCGTCGGCACCAGCGTCAAACGCGGCACGGGTTTGTTGCCAGGTCGCCGCGCTATGCCCCAGTATCACCCGTACGTTTTGCTGTTTAAGATGACGAATGGCTTGTAACGCGCCTGTTTTTTCCGGTGCCAGCGCCACCACGCGCAAGGTATGCCGTGAAACAGCAATCAATTGATCCAGCTCGGCAATTTCAAGTTCGCGAAACAGCTCCGGCGGATGTGCGCCTTTATTCTGCGGCGTGAAGTACGGCCCTTCGAGATAACTCCCCAGCACTTGCGCACCAGGTCCACCGCGCTGGCAGCGTAGAGCAATACGTTCCAGCGCCGCATGAATGGTATTAAGCGGCGCGGTTACGGTAGTCGGCAACCAACTGCCGACACCTTCCCGTGCCTTGTGCATTGCCAGCTTGTCGAGCGCATCCGGCGTGTCATCCATGACATCAACGCCCGCACCACCGTGTACATGGGTATCGATATAAGCGGGGCAGAGCAGTTCCGCATCGCGTTCAGCCACGCCCACTGGAATCGGTTCGATTGCTGCAATTACACCGTCAGCAATATGCAACTGATGATCATCAAGCCAGCCCTCCTCAGTCAGCAGTCTTCTGGCGCGCAGAACGTGTGTCATATTCCTTCCTCGACCGGACATTCTTCATGGCAGCGGCCTAATTCATCCACCAGACTGGTCAGCCCACGGTGTCCACACTCCAGCGCCTGTACACGGAATTCTTCACCGCTTAACCCTTCGCGCTCCAGCACCATTTCCAGCAACAGTTGCAAATTGGTGCCGGTGATCACTTCATAGCCCGGTTTTTGCATCGCCAGCGTTGAAGCCACGCGAAACGGTGTGCCGCCCAGCAAATCTGTCAGAAAAACAATGCCGTCTTCACAATCCAGTTTGGCAATGGCTTCTTCAAGCTGCGATGTAAGCAGCGCAGTGCTTGAGGTTTCCGGAAAATCAATGGCGATAAACTGCGACTGCTCGCCGAGGATTTGCTTCATTGCTTTTTCCATGCCGCTGGCAAATCCGCCATGCCCTGTCAAAATAATACTTAACATCTAATACCTCATTGTATTTAAAGGAAATGACAGAATTTACCGACGATGCCAAGAACCACGGTAACCGCAATCAGGCGCAGCGGACTCCAGCCGCGGCGTACCAGCCAGAACATGGTCAGGGTGTAGACCAGCGGTAAGAAGGCAGGCATCAGTTTGTCGATAACGTCAGCCTGCAGCTTAACCACTGCGTCGCCCGCCGTGATTTCCAGCGTGGTGCTTAAACGAACATAGGTTGCCACCAGTGCGCCGATCACCGTCATCCCAACGATAGACGCTGCATGGCCGACTTTTTTGGTATTCGCTTTAATGAGTGGGATCGCCGCCACGCCCATGCGGTAAGCATAATGCGCCAGACCAAAACGCAGCCCCAGGTGTACCACGTTAAACAGCACAATAAACACGACTGCGCCAAGAATAGAGCCTTGCAATGCCAGACTGGCACCAATCCCGCCACAAATCGGCAGTAACGTTAGCCAGAACATGGCATCGCCAATCCCGCCGAGCGGCGCACCGACGGCAATTTTGGTGCTCTGAATACTGTTAACGTCCTGCTTAGAACGCTCCATCGCAAGGATAATGCCGATAACAAACGTCACCAGAAACGGATGGGTATTGAAGAAACCCATATGCCCCTTCATGGCGCGCGCCAGGTCGCGTTTATTAGTGTGGATCTTTTTCAGAGCAGGCAGCAGACCGTACAACCAGCCGGAAGCCTGCATACGTTCGTAGTTAAAAGACGCTTGTAACAGCATGGAACGCCAGGCGACGCGGTTGATATCTTTTTTCGTCAGCTCTGCGCCAATGCTCTGATCTTCATACACGTTTTCATTGACGCCTGTCAGCAGTGTTTCTTCGTTTTCACTGACGTTCGGCAGGGTAGTTTGATTAGATGCCATCTTCAAATTCCTCTTTCTGTGCCGCAGGTTGAGTCGGTTCAGGAGATTTACGCAGCAAGTCGATCAGCGCCATCGCCAGCGCGGCGGCAGCAATAGCCAGCACCGGTAACTTGAGCCAGGCTGCGGCAACAAAGCCCAGGATGAAGTAGGGGATGTAGACGTTTTTCATCATGATTTTCAGCAGCACGGCAAAACCGATTGCTGGCATAATGCCGCCCGCGACGCCGAGGCCGTCGATTAATCGTTGCGGCAGGACATCAATGATGGTTTTGGCATGTTCTGCGCCGAAGTAGATAGGCAGGAAAGCGCAGAGAAAATAGAACGTGCCGAGTGCCAGCAATGCCAGATAGTTCACGCGTTCAATGCCGCGAGTATCGGCGTTCTCCGCCATCCGGTCGCAGCGGGACATCACGCCAGACATCACCGAGAACAGGAAGGTAATCCCCATCTGTACTGCGACAGCGAAAGGTACGGCGACACCGACCGCGACATCCGGTTTCACGCCAGTAGTAATGGCAAACGCCGTGCCGACGATAGTTCCGATAATCACGTTAGGCGGCTGTGCGCCCGCCAGCGGTGCCAGCCCCATCCACACCAGTTCCAGCGTACCGCCGGTTAAAATACCGGTATGCAGATCGCCAAGCACCAGCCCAACTAACGGGCCGAGGACCACCGGGCGGTGCATATGGGTCAAGCCGTTAAACATATCCAGGCCAGCGATAAAGGCGATAATGCCCAACGCAAATGCCTGCAACAGACTGATTTCCATAATGAATCCCTCAAAGTAATTTAAAGAGGTCCACAGCAGGTTCTGTCGGAACGCCCTGAACGAAGCATTCCACCCCAGCGGCTTTCAGGTCGTTAAATGCCGCGATATCGCTCGCATCCACAGAAACCGTTTTGGCAATTTGCTGCTTGCCATTGGCATAGTGCATGTTGCCAACGTTAATGCGACTCACCGGGACACCACCTTTAACCAGCGTCAGGAAATCGGCCGGTGTTTTACAAACCAGCAGGATTTTCTGCCGATCGGCGGCGCGGTGGATGTTGTCGATGACTTTTTGCAGCGACCAGAAACGTACGGCGATCCCTTCTGCCAGCACCATTTCCATCAGGTTTTGTTGTACCGGATCTTCGGCAACCTCATCATTGGCTACCAGCACCAGATTTGCCCCCGCAAATCCGACCCACTGAACGCCGACCTGACCGTGAATCAAGCGTTCATCAATCCGGCTTAAAACAATATTTGGCATAGCGTGTTCCTCTTTGTTTTGCTTATTGGCCTTCACAGGCTGTGTGGTACTGCGCCAGGATGTCCTGAATATGGTTGATAATGAGTTCCCGTGGTGTTGGCTGCAGCTCGCCGGAGCGAACTTTCACGTATTGCAGCGGCAAATACTGGCTGATGAGCGGTAGCGGAATCGGTGAATCCGCCAGATTACGAACCAGATGGGCGAAAGCGTCATCAATCTGGCTGTCCGGCCAGTAATAGCGCACGCGATCCGAGTAGCTATAACCACGCGCCAGACGACGCGCGTTGCCATCACCGTGGTAGTGGCTTTGCCAGTATTCTGGGCGGTCGAGCATCACGTTTTCCAGCACCTGACGCAGACCGGAACAGGTTTTTGCTGGCACCAGTTCTTCTTCAAGCGCCGCCAGAGAGAACAGAGCTTCACGCAGGGCGAAGGTGAGCGCCGGACCAACTTTCAGAATGGCAAAGTGGTCAATCACCAGCTGGCGCAGCGATTGCGGCGTTTGGTAATCGGTAGAGTGCGCTTCGAAAATCAGCGTTTCGTAGTTTTCGACCATCTGGCTTAAGGCGGTCGCTTTGACGGGCTGATAATCAATAACGTTGGTGTGATCGAATTCGACGCCGGGTTGAACCACCAGAGCAATGATGCGTGGCCAGATGGCACTCAGCCCCTGCTTTTCAAAGGCGTGACGATGGGCTTCCAGCGTGGCGCGGGCGGCATCCGGCGTAGTGACCGCCAGCTCGCTTAAGGTTTCATGCGCGCCGCCAGGTACCGGCACTTCGGTACCAATGACATACACCAGATCGGCTTCGCCAAAGTGTTCACGGCAGGTTTCTTCCGCGACTTTAGCCAGTCGGGCGGCGCGTTCAGCCACGATGTCATCGGTTAAGGGAACCGGATCGTCCTGACAGGACATGCTGCAATCAAGGTGAATTTTTTTGAATCCTGCCGCCACGTAGCTTTTAATCAAATCATCGGCATTGGCCATCGCCTGAGCGGCAGGCAGGTTTTGCCAGCGGTTTGGCCCCAGATGATCGCCACCCAGAATCAACGCGTCTTGTGGGAAATTCAATGAGTCGGCGAGCTGACAAACAAAGCCGCGAAAATCGGCGGGTGTCATTCCGGTATAACCGCCGAACTGGTCCACCTGATTGGAGGTTGCTTCAATCAGTAACGGCGTTTGGTTTGCACTGGCGTAGCGGATTGCAGCTTCCAGCACCAGCGGATGTGCGGAACAAACGGCATAAATCCCATTTGTTTTGCCCTCTTTGTGCTGCCTCACCATTTCTGTCAGATGTTTCACTTTCCTCTCCAGTTCAGATTGCTGCGATATTAATCTTTCGTTTTGTTTCAGTTGATACTGCGTCATGGTGAGATAAAAATAAAACGAAAGATAATAGTTTTCTGATCTGATTCACAAAAGAAACATAATGAAAGTCTCTAAAACGAGAGTAGCTTGCGGCTGGGGGCAAGGTGGGCTTGCATTTGCTCAATAGAAAGGCGTTAATAGGCAAAACGAAATGAAACGAAAGTTTTACGAAAGGACTTACTATGAGTAATACCGACGCTTCAGGCGAGAAGCGAGTGACAGGCACCAGCGAGCGACGAGAACAAATCATTCAGCGCCTGCGACAGCAAGGGAGTGTGCAGGTTAACGATCTGTCGGCATTGTATGGCGTATCTACTGTGACGATCCGCAACGATCTGGCGTTTCTGGAAAAGCAGGGGATCGCTGTGCGTGCCTATGGTGGCGCGTTGATCTGCGATAGCACGACGCCGTCAGTCGAGCCATCAGTGGAAGATAAAAGCGCGCTGAACACTGCGATGAAACGCAGCGTTGCGAAAGCTGCCGTTGAGTTGATTCAGCCAGGTCATCGGGTGATCCTCGATTCCGGGACCACCACTTTTGAGATTGCTCGTCTGATGCGCAAGCACACTGACGTAATTGCGATGACCAATGGTATGAACGTAGCTAATGCGTTGCTGGAAGCAGAAGGCGTTGAACTTCTTATGACCGGCGGGCATCTGCGGCGTCAGTCGCAATCTTTTTACGGCGATCAGGCTGAGCAATCGCTGCAAAATTACCACTTCGATATGCTGTTTCTTGGTGTAGATGCGATCGATCTGGAGCGCGGCGTCAGCACGCATAATGAAGATGAAGCCCGTTTAAACCGTCGGATGTGCGAAGTTGCGGAACGGATCATTGTGGTCACCGATTCCAGTAAGTTCAACCGTTCCAGTTTACATAAGATCATTGATACTCAACGTATCGACATGATCATTGTTGATGAAGGCATTCCTGCGGATAGTCTGGAAGGACTGCGAAAGGCTGGGGTTGAAGTGATTCTGGTCGGGGAGTGAGCAATGGCGCCCGTAGCTCAACACGGATGTGTTCGGCGGGCATTGTTCACTGTCCTTTTACAGCCTGTTTTCTGCTCAAATTAGAAGCTTCAGCAAAGGTAATGCAAATGCATTATTAACAGCAGAAAGCGCCAGAACCAACGAAAAAAGAGAGCATGTTTCCCATTTTGCGAGGCGCTTTCCAAATCACCCGCTCAGTCCCCTCGCGTTGCAGTGCTAAAAGCACTATTTTGCAAATTTGTGACCTTCTTCACTCTCCCAAAAGGCGGTGATCTCACGGTGGGGGATCCACTTTCTGCTTTCGCTTTTCTGCCGTTAGCACTCGCTATTTCGGCATCTCTTCTTTTCACTTTTTCAGTTTGTCATTTTCATTTGCGGTCAACCGAAAGTTCTGGAGTCGATTTTTCCAGGTTTCAACGCCGTTGTCGCGTTCACAAATTCACTTCTTTTCTTCTGATGTAATGCATTCAAAAGAAAATGAAAGCTGCAAAATGCAAGAATGCAACTAAATACTTTTTCAGGGAGCGATAAACATGCTAGATAGCCTAAGACGCCGCGAACAAATCATTGATTTGTTATGTGCCCAGGGAAGCGTACGCGTTGAGCCGCTCAGCATCCATTTTGGTGTCTCATCGGTCACGATCCGCAATGACTTACGGTATCTGGAGCAAAAAGGTTGCGTCATGCGTTCCTATGGCGGTGCCGTGTTGAATCAACACTTTGCGCTCGACAGACCCTTGCAGGATAAAGATCGCCTTAATCGTGATGTTAAAGTGCGAATTGCCGAAAAAGCGGCCAGTTTTGTCAAAGATGGCGATACATTAATTATCGATTCTGGTTCAACGACCACGCTAATTCCCGCTTCGCTCAAAGGGCGTCGGGATTTAGTCGTCATGACGAATGCCTTGAATATCGCCTGGGAAATGGCCAGTTTTGAACGGGTGGATGTTATGATCCTTGGTGGAAATGTTCGCCAGAGCGTCTACTCCCTGTATGGGCCTTCGGCAGAACAACAACTCCGGCAGTATCGCTTTGATAAGCTGTTTCTGGGCGTGGACGGCTTTTGCCTTGAAGCAGGGATTACCACACCACATCCGGGTGAGGCACATCTGAACCAGGTGATGTGCCAGGTTGCGCAGGAAATTACTGTTGTCGCGGACTCCAGTAAATTTGGCCGCAAAAGCTTCTGTATGATCGGTGAAGTGAGCGAGATAGATCGACTGATTACCGATAGCGGTATTCCGGAGAATTACAAAGCAGCATTAACGCAAATGGGTGTGGAAGTTGTGATTGCTGATGAGTGAGAAAATGTGGCTGGAGATAAACGTCGCCAGCCACATTACGTTATTCAGGTTGCAAGTTCGATTTGCAGCAACGCCGCGCCTCGTACACCGCTCGTTGCTCCGTGAATGGCAGAAAATACGCGCGCAGGTTCCAGTCCAGGAAGAAGATAACGCGTCATAGCTTTCGGCAATAACGTGTAAATTTCTTTGAAGTTAGACACACCGCCGCCAAGAACAAATGCATCTACGTCGAGAATATGCTGCAACTGTGCCAGCGTACAACCAACCATATCTATCCAGGCGCTAATGGTGGTGATGGCACTGGGAACGCCACGTTGATGATTTTCTAACAATGTCTCCATAGTGATTTGCTCACCGCTGAAATGCTTATGTAACCAGAGCAAGCCAGGACCGGACTGGTAGCGTTCCAGGCACCCTTGCAAACCGCAGCCGCATTGTAATTCAGGCAGGTTATAGCGCCGCGTAAATGTCGCCGGGAGCGGTAAATGGCCAAACTCGCAGGCCATACGGTTACGGCCACGGTACAACTGGCCATCAATAACTAATCCCCCGCCCATACCCGTGCCGATAATCGCGCCAAAGATCCGACTATATTGACGAGCTTGATCGGTATGCGCTTCTGATAGGGCGAAGCAGCAGCAGTCATTATCCATTATTACCGGGCGGTTAAGGCGATTTGCCAGATCGGTTAACACCTGGCGTCCGGTCAGGCAGGGAACGTTAGAAGACAACAGTTTACCGGTGTGCCGATCCATAACGCCGGGCATCCCGATACCTATTTTGCCTTGCGTACCCGTGGCCCAGTCAGCGGTATCAATCAGAGACACAAATGTGGATAGAAAAAGCGCGTAATCCTGAACAGGCGTAGCTACCCGCTTGCGCCAGCAAATTTGTAAATCCTGATCAAAGGCGACTATCTCTGTTTTGGTTCCACCAATATCAACACCGTAAAACATCGCTCATCTCCTTTGGTTTCACAGCACAACCAGGGTATTTTCCTTGCGAGCGCGTTCGGCGGCAAAGACCATTAAATGACTTTCGAGCGATTCATCTGGTCCTGAAAGGATCATCGCTCGATCGTCAGCCATCACGGCATGGATAAAGCTGTCCATCAGATAGTAATCACCACCACCGTGCCCTCCCATTTGGGTGTGAGTGCCTGCGTTTTTCTCTTCAACGGTGTAAATAGTTTCCTGGTCGGTGAGAAAATCAAAACACCGAATGGTGTTGCCATCGCCTTCCAGATAACCTTTCGAACCGAAAAGTCGGGTTTTGCGATCCTCCATTTTCGTAAAGGCTGTCATTGTAAAAGTGACGCTCTGCTGATGCGCAAACTGCATGTTTACCACTTGATGATCAACAACATCGTTATCGCAGCAATAAACACAGCGACCATAGGGGCCGTCACGCAGGGCCTGACGAATATTCTCTTCAGTAGGATTTGGTGTTAACACGTGGCGAAAGTGAAACGTACATTTATGGGCTTCGCCAGCATAAATTTTGCATGCGGACCACGGGCAGGTCGCTTCTGCCTGGCAATCGAGACAGCGTTCGGCTGCGCCTTCAGGTTGGTTTTGTTTTACAAAATGGTTGAGCCCGCCAAATGAGCTAACGGTTTTACAGTTGTCTCCCATGATGTAGCGGATCCAGTCCAGATCGTGGCAGGACTTTTGTAACAACATAAATGATGATTCAGCCTCGTTGCGCCAGTTACCACGCACAAAAGAGTGTGCCTGGTGCCAGTAACCGACGGGTTCGAGATGCTGCATACTGATAATGTCGCCAATGATGCCGCTGTCGAGTAAGGATTTGAGTTTTTGTGTATATCGGGTGTAACGAAGAACGTGTGCGACGGCTAATAAGACATTATTGCGTTTGACGGCATCAATGATAATGCGGCAATCGTGCTCTGTTGGCGCGAGCGGTTTTTCCAACAGAATGTGGTAACCGAGATCGGCAAAAGCGACGGCCGGATCTCTATGCATATTGTCTTGCGTACAAATAAGTACAGCATCAGCCATTTTTGGCCGAGCAGCAGCCTCTTTCCAGTTGCTAAAAATGTTATCTGTCGGGATCGTATGCCGGGACACAACTTGCTCGCGGTAAGCCTCTCTAGGTTCAGCAACACCTACCACTTGCATTCTGTCCGGATGCTCAAGGGCATAGCGGGAATATATTTCTCCACGTGCGCCTGCACCTATTACTAAAACAGTGACTTTATTTTTACTCATATAAAGAAATACCTTTCTGATAAATTCATCTTAATTGCTACGTTATAAATTACGAAAACTAACAAGATGAAATCCGTGTTTTTCAATCGCATATTTGAGTGACGGTGTAGTCAGAACCGTAAGTTCTTCCAGCCGTTGATAGCAGTAACTGCTCGACATTAAGTGGTTATCTACAAATCCAGGGTGACACATAATTTCCAGCGATTTTTCATCACGTTTTATGGCGCTATTGAGGAGTGATAAAAAAAAGTCTTCTGAAATATTATTATCGTAGAAATTACTGCTGAATCCCTCACTACTTTTGGCATCCAGCGAATCGATTTTTTTCTCTCGCAGAACAGAATGGTCTATACGTAATGGTAATTTTTTCTCACGCGCGAACCGCGCGACAACGGGATAAACCTGCGGGATCATATGAACGCTGTGATGGCTGTCTAAATGGGTGGGCTCCCGTTTAAATACATCAATAAAACGTTGATATTGAGAACTCAGTTCCTGTTCAATTTCACCCGTGTTTAATTGCCCTTGCTCCGCGACATCCCAGATCCATTTACCTAATTGGCCTGCGCGTACCAGCGAAGGCATATCCGTTAAGGCAGCGCCATAGCTCAAAACAAAATGTAACCCGACGCCGAGCTGTGGGGTTTCGGCACTTAAAGAGGCAGCATGATCAATTGCCGGAGCATTCATCATCGCAGTTGTTGAGCGAACGACACCATTTCGCACTGCCTCGATAATTCCATAATTAATACCTTTACTTAGTCCAAAGTCATCCGCATTCACAATTAATAAGCGTTGCATAAGGCGTCCTTGTTATTGATGAGATTGGGTAAGTTCAGCAATGGTGCTGGAAAATTGAGGCAGATGTTTTTTATGGGCAATGATCAGTTCACGTACTAATTTTTCAGCGTCGTTATCCGAGGTCATTAGCGGGTTAAGGCACAGAGCCAGCAGCGTATCGTTAAAGTTACCACTTATTGCCGCCCGGGCTGCCGCAATCTCAAAACATTTGATTGAATGAATGAGCCCCAGTACATTTTCGTCAAAATGAGTGAGACGCGGGTGGGGGGTAACACCGTTATTCCCCAGAATGCAGGTCATTTCAACGGTCCAGTCTTCAGGGATATTTTTTACACTGCCCTTGTGTGGAATATTAACGTAGTGTTCTGTTTGCGTGTCATTATAAATTGCATTAATAACGGCACAGGCTGCATCTGAATAATACGCACCACCACGCAGCTCCAGTTCTTCAGGTTTTGTATTTAGTTCTGGGTCCTTATACAGCTCAAATAATTTTTTCTCTAATGCCTGCACGACTTGTGCACGAACGCCATTTTTATAAAATTCCCCCATCTCAATAGCGAGCATTTCTTTATGTTTAAAATAGTAACGTAAGTAAGCACAGGGCAGGAGATTAAGTGCCCGAATTAAATTAGGATTGAAGGTTAAACTGTCAATATTTTTGACGGTACTTCCTTCAAGCAAACCTTCAACGACGCCATCGAGCAATTCAGCAAAACGTGATTGTCCATTGACCCATACGTCTTTAAGAAAGACCATATGATTTAAGCCAAATATGTCTATTGAAAGATCATCGTCCGCGCCAAGTTTTAGGGCATTGCGAACGAAGCTCTTCATCCCAATAGGGACATTACAGACACCGATAAACCGTTTAAATTGGGTATGGCGGTACACGGCTTCAGTAACCATCCCGGCAGGATTGGTAAAATTAATAATCCAGGCATCAGGGCAAAGTTCCTCAACATCTTTGATAATATCAAAAACTACTGGAATGGTTCGTAACCCGTTGAATAAACCGCCCGCGCCATTGGTTTCTTGCCCGAGATATCCCTGACTTAGTGGAATCAACTCATCCATTTCCCGAGCTTTTAATTGCCCGACCCGAAATTGTGTGGTGACAAAGTGCGCGCCCTGTAATGCAGCGCGACGGTCAAGTGTTTTCACTATTTTTAACGGAATGCCAGCTTTTATCACCATCCGCTGACAAAGGTCGAAAATAATGTCCAGCTTTTCTTTGCCTTCTTCAATATCAACTAACCATAATTCACTGACCGGTAATTCATCGTAGCGTTTTATGAATCCTTCAAGGAGTTCTGGTGTATAGCTACTGCCACCGCCAATAGTAACGATTTTTAAGTTTTTCATGTTACTTCCATACTCAATATTAAATTGACTTGTGATGCCATGGTTTTATCTAAACGCTGGCATGATGAAGCGTGCTATTAAAACTTTAATGCATTGGCAATGTCTTCTTCGCTTTCTTGTTTAATTATTTCAACTTGTGCTTTGTTTGAGATAATGACAAAGGGAAGATAAACCATTGTGGCAACACCTAAGTTAAAGAGCGCCAGGAGTAATCCAGCAATGCTACCATTCGAGCTAAAGAACGCATTGAGTCCAGGAGGCATGGTCCAGGGGGCAATATTTGTTGATGGCGGAATAATACCCATGTTATAGGCGATTAAGGTAATCCCGGCGAGAATGGGTTGAATCATCACAAACGGGATTAACATAATGGGGTTCATAATGATCGGCAAACCAAATAAAATAGGTTCGTTGATATTAAAGATACCAGAAGGTAACGCTAATTTAGCAACCTGACGATAATCTTCCCGGCGTGACGCAATGAAAATGGCGAAAATGAGTCCCAGCGTTGCCCCTGTTCCACCGAGGAACACGTAAGCGTCAAGCATTGGCCCGGTCCAGAAATGGAAGGTTTTTCCTGCTTCCAGTGCCGCTTGTACTGAACCATATTGTGTATAGGTGGCGATATTCTCCAGTCCCCACGGACCCAACGTGCTGCTTTGCAACGCGGTTAATACTAAGCCGCCGTGGATACCAAAGAACCATAACAGGGAATTAAAGACAACGAATGTCCAGCCAACAATACCGCTCATTGACGTTAATGGCGTAGCCAGTGAGGTGATAATGACCTGATGGAAATTGGTGCCATATATCGACAATATCCCAGACAAACTACCCATAATTAACAGGATGATAAACCCGGGCACCATTGCTGAGAATGAGCGTGATACTGCGGCCGGAACACTCGCGGGCAACCGAATCACCCAGTTGCGGCGGATAATAAAAGCGAAAATTTCCGCTACAACTAATCCAATGATCATACCAGACAGAATATTGGCGCCGCCTAACCAGTTTGCACCAATGACATTAGCGGTTTCTCCTGCCTTGAAGGGGGTGACAGTCATAAACGCTGCGACAGAGAGTAAGCCAACGGATAACGAATCAACTTTCCGTTCTTCGGCCAACCCCATCCCAATAAAAAAGGGGGTCATGAGTGACATAATGCCCAGCGTGCCATGATAAGCACTGTCACCGACGACGGTGAAGGCGCTTAAGGTTTTTATGGTCGATGGTTCCAGCCGGACGCCTAATGAATAAAAAAAGGAGCCTTCGCCAAAATCTAAAAAAACGCTATTAATGAGGACAAATAACGTACCGGCTAACGTTAATGGCATCATACGGATAAAACCGTTTTTTATTGCATTGACGTGAGGTTGTTTCCCTAATTTAACTGCAAAAGGAAGAATGAGTTTTTCAAGTAACGCCATCACTCCGGGCATAAAAATATCCTTATATACCGATTAATGTATCACTGCGACTTTGGTTTTATTAATATCGTGTTGCTATAGTTACTTTTGCTCTTTTTTTATTATGGCGATAGCTGATTTTAGAACACCTAAGCCATCAATTTTTCCATATAACATTGAATCAATAACTTCCACTGGCTTTCCTGGTAATAAGCTTTGGATCTCTGATTGCATGTAAGCAATTTGAGGTCCCAATAATATAACATCGGCTTCCGGCCCTTTCTCTGCGGCAACAGATTCGGAGAATGCTTCGATAATTACTGGTACATCATATTTTATCGCCTGCACTTTCATTTTTGACACCAGCAGTGATGTTGACATTCCCGCTGAACAAAATAAGTATATTTTTTTCTTTTCCATAGGGACTCCAGATATATTACGTAATAATATATTTGTCATGCCATGAATGGCATATGAGACGACTTTAATTAAAAAGGCACGGATGTTTATATTGATTTCCTGAATGTCGTCTTTTGGTATTAATCTCAAAAATTTCAGGAGCCATTGAATAATCTGGTTTATAGGATTGAATGTCAAGAGAGTGAAATTGTGGGCGTGTTGTAATAAAAATAGCACGGCTTTCGGTAGGTTTCTTTTTTAGCGGAATGAAAAGTACAGGCAAAATGGTAATTGAATAAATTAACGTTTTTTCAATAGATTACGTTTTTTTCTGCCTACAGGAATGAAAAAAACAACAATCTAAAAATACTTTAGATATGTGAGAGTTATCACTTACTTTTCGTGGGGAAAACGGGGAAACACAGTCTCCCCGTTTTCCGTTCATGCAAGGCCGTCAAGTCACCGGTGCCGGGTTAAACACCGCCAGCTGGTTATGCAGTCCCCATTGATCTGAGAAGGTTTTCTTCTTCCCGCTGGCGACGTCGAGAATAAAGTGGAACAGCTTCCAGCCCACTTCTTCTATGGTTTCTTCGCCGGTGGCGATGGTGCCTGCGTTGATATCCATTAAGTCAAACCAACGGTTTGCCAGTTCGGTGCGGGTTGCCATTTTAATGACGGGTACCGCCATCAGGCCGTACGGCGTACCACGGCCGGTCGTAAACACTTGCACGGTGATACCCGAAGCCACCTGTTGCGTGCCACAGACAAAATCGCTGGCTGGCGTCGCAGCGTAAATTAATCCGCGTTTAGTCGGGCGTTGACCGGGCGATAGCACTTCAACAATTGCGCTTTTACCCGATTTAGCAATGGAGCCGAGCGCTTTCTCCACCACATTTGCCAGACCGCCTTTCTTGTTGCCCGGCGAAGGGTTGGCGCTGCGGTCGGTTTTTCCCATATTGAGATAGTTATCGTACCACTCCATCTCCTCCAGCAGCCGTTTGCCGACCTCTTCGTTCACTGCGCGTGGTGTCAGCAGATGGATCGCGTCACGCACTTCTGTGACTTCTGAAAACATCACCGTTGCGCCGCAGCGCACCAGTAGATCAGACGCATACCCAACCGCCGGGTTTGCCGTTACGCCAGAAAACGCATCGCTGCCACCGCACTGCATGCCGACAACCAGTTCTGAAGCCGGACAGGTTTCTCGCTGACGTTGATTCAGTTTTTGTAGATGGCGTTCGGCGACCTGCAAAATATCCTCGACCATGGACTGAAAACCGACATGCTTTTCATCCTGCAAACTGACAATGCTGGCGCTTTCTACTGGAATAGCTTGCACATCATCCGTTCCAGTCAGCAGGCGTTCAGGCTGCAACTTTTCACAACCCAGACCAATCACCATTACTTCGCCGCCAAAGTTAGGGTTCAGCGAAATATTGTGAATGGTACGAATAGGCACAACTGCCGCCGGTGCGTTAATCGCCACGCCACAACCGTACAAATGATTCAGCCCCACCACGCCATCGACATTCGGGTATTTCGGTAGCAGATCGCGTTCAATGATTTTTACTACATAGTCCACCACGCCTGCCACACAGTGGACGCTGGTGGTGATGCCGAGCAGGTTTTTGGTGCCCACGCTGCCATCGGCATTGCGATAGCCCTCAAAGGTGTATCCTTCCAGCGGCGGTAAGGGTTCCGGGACTTTGGTTGCCAGTGGCAGCGTGTGTAACGGTGGCGCTTCCGGTAGTACAACCATTGATTCGTCGATCCAGCTTCCGCGTGGGATTGCGCGCACGGCGTAACCAATCACTTCACCATAACGAATAATTTCACCATTAGCCGGAATGTCCAGCAATGCGACTTTATGCCCCTGGGGAATATGTTCAATTAATTCCAGCCCATCCGGAAAACGCGTTCCTGCTTTCAGGCCATTATCATTAACAATAATTGCCACATTATCCGTGTCGTGAACTTTTATATAAAACGCAGTTGGCGTTTCTTGTCTGATTTCGATGTTGGCCATTGTGCAATATTCTCCAGCCAGGGGTTATTAAAATGAGGACCTGATCTCATTTAAAAATAAATGACTTCATTGGGTGAAATAAGAATGTCAGGAGTTTAAACGCAGAAATGTGATCAATGTCAATCATTTCAGGGATTGCAGTGCCGCCCGGCAGGGTAAAGCGCAAATCTGTGCTTTAGCGCGCAACCTTATGTGCATATGCTCAAAATAATATTTAAATAGTAATAATTAAATTAGCATTTGCACAATGATTATTATTCTCTCGCTGCTTATACTAATTCCTGAGTTCATTGTCGTAACGGCATAAATAAAACTCATAAATAACACCTTCCCCATAATAATAAAAATCAGCATAAGTACCCGAGGTAAATAAAATGATTCTGGACACCGTTGACGTAAAAAAGAAAGGCGTGCATACCCGCTATTTAATATTACTGATTATTTTTATTGTTACCGCCGTTAACTACGCCGATCGTGCAACGCTGTCTATTGCTGGTACCGAAGTGGCAAAAGAGTTGCAGTTAAGTGCGGTTTCGATGGGTTACATCTTTTCTGCTTTTGGCTGGGCCTACTTGCTGATGCAAATCCCCGGCGGCTGGCTGCTTGATAAGTTTGGCTCGAAAAAAGTTTACACCTACAGCCTCTTTTTCTGGTCGCTATTCACCTTCCTGCAAGGCTTTGTTGATATGTTCCCGCTGGCCTGGGCAGGGATCTCCATGTTCTTTATGCGCTTTATGCTCGGCTTCTCGGAAGCGCCATCATTCCCGGCGAACGCCCGTATTGTCGCCGCCTGGTTCCCGACGAAAGAACGTGGTACTGCCTCCGCCATCTTTAACTCGGCGCAATATTTCTCGCTGGCGCTCTTTTCGCCTCTGCTTGGCTGGCTGACTTTCGCCTGGGGATGGGAGCACGTCTTTACCGTTATGGGGGTGATTGGTTTTGTGCTGACGGCGCTGTGGATCAAGTTGATTCATAACCCGACAGATCACCCACGTATGTCTGCGGAAGAGCTGAAGTTTATATCTGAAAATGGCGCGGTGGTCGATATGGACCACAAAAAGCCGGGCAGTGCGGCAGCAAGCGGTCCCAAACTGCATTACATCAAGCAATTGCTTTCTAACCGCATGATGCTGGGCGTATTTTTCGGACAATATTTTATCAACACCATCACCTGGTTCTTCCTCACCTGGTTCCCGATTTATCTGGTGCAGGAAAAAGGCATGTCGATTCTGAAAGTGGGTCTGGTCGCCTCGATTCCGGCACTGTGTGGTTTTGCGGGCGGCGTGCTGGGAGGTGTCTTCTCGGATTATCTGATCAAACGCGGTTTATCCCTGACCCTGGCACGTAAGCTACCGATTGTGCTGGGAATGTTGCTGGCTTCCACCATCATCTTATGTAACTACACCAACAACACCACGCTGGTGGTCACGCTGATGGCGCTGGCTTTTTTTGGCAAAGGATTTGGTGCTCTGGGCTGGCCGGTGATTTCTGACACCGCGCCGAAAGAGATTGTTGGCCTCTGCGGCGGCGTCTTTAACGTCTTTGGAAATGTTGCCTCCATTGTCACTCCACTGGTGATTGGCTACCTGGTAAGTGAACTGCACTCCTTCAATGCAGCACTGGTTTTCGTGGGATGTTCAGCGCTGATGGCGATGGTCTGCTACCTCTTCGTAGTTGGCGACATTAAACGTATGGAATTGCAGAAATAAGCAAAGGTATAAGCGATGAATAACGATGTTTTCCCGAATAAATTCAAAGCCGCACTGGCTGCGAAACAGGTACAAATTGGTTGCTGGTCAGCACTCTCTAACCCGATTAGCACTGAAGTTCTTGGTTTGGCTGGGTTTGACTGGCTGGTGCTGGATGGCGAACATGCGCCAAACGATATCTCCACGTTTATTCCGCAGTTAATGGCCCTGAAAGGCAGCGCCAGCGCGCCAGTAGTGCGAGTGCCGACCAACGAGCCGGTAATTATAAAGCGTCTTCTGGATATCGGTTTCTATAACTTCCTGATTCCTTTTGTAGAAACAAAAGAGGAAGCAGAGCAGGCGGTGGCATCAACCCGTTACCCACCGGAAGGCATTCGCGGCGTCTCCGTTTCTCACCGCGCCAATATGTTTGGCACCGTGGCGGATTATTTCGCTCAGTCGAACAAGAACATCACCATTCTGGTCCAGATAGAAAGTCAGCAGGGCGTAGATAACGTCGATGCCATTGCCGCTACCGAAGGTGTAGACGGTATCTTCGTCGGCCCCAGCGATCTGGCTGCGGCATTAGGCCATCTCGGCAATGCCTCGCACCCGGATGTACAAAAAGCAATCCAGCATATTTTTAACCGTGCCAGTGCGCACGGCAAACCCAGCGGTATCCTCGCGCCGGTCGAAGCCGATGCGCGTCGTTATCTGGAATGGGGCGCGACGTTTGTGGCTGTCGGCAGCGATCTCGGCGTCTTCCGCTCTGCCACTCAGAAACTGGCTGATACCTTTAAAAAATAACCACCACCGCAACAAGAGAGATGATTGATATGACTATGAAAGTTGGTTTTATTGGCCTGGGGATTATGGGTAAACCAATGAGTAAAAACCTTCTGAAAGCAGGTTACTCGCTGGTGGTTGCTGACCGTAACCCAGAAGCTATTGCTGACGTGATTGCTGCAGGTGCAGAAACAGCTTCTACGGCTAAAGCGATCGCTGAACAGTGCGACGTCATCATAACCATGCTGCCAAACTCCCCTCATGTGAAAGAGGTGGCGCTGGGTGAGAATGGCATTATTGAAGGCGCGAAGCCAGGTACGGTATTGATCGATATGAGTTCTATTGCACCGCTGGCAAGCCGTGAAATAAGCGAAGCGCTGAAAGCGAAAGGCATTGATATGCTGGACGCCCCGGTGAGCGGCGGTGAACCGAAAGCCATCGACGGTACGCTGTCAGTGATGGTGGGCGGCGACAAGGCTATTTTCGACAAATACTATGATTTGATGAAAGCGATGGCGGGTTCCGTGGTGCATACCGGGGAAATCGGTGCAGGTAACGTCACCAAACTGGCAAATCAGGTCATTGTGGCGCTGAATATTGCCGCGATGTCAGAAGCGTTAACGCTGGCAACCAAAGCGGGCGTTAATCCGGATCTGGTGTATCAGGCAATTCGCGGTGGACTGGCGGGCAGTACCGTGCTGGATGCCAAAGCGCCGATGGTGATGGACCGCAACTTCAAGCCGGGCTTCCGTATTGATCTGCATATTAAGGATCTGGCAAATGCGCTGGATACTTCCCACGGCGTCGGCGCGCAACTGCCGCTCACAGCTGCGGTTATGGAGATGATGCAGGCACTGCGTGCCGATGGTTTAGGAACGGCGGATCATAGCGCCCTGGCGTGCTACTACGAAAAACTGGCGAAAGTCGAAGTTACTCGCTAATGACGTCGTGCCCGGATGGCGTATTGCAATCCGGGCCTGGAATCCAGGCCGAATAAGAGAAACGCCCTCCGGCGTCATGTGGTAACAGGCATAGGTATGAAAATCGTAATCGCCCCAGACTCTTATAAAGAAAGTTTATCTGCCAGCGAGGTTGCGCAGGCGATAGAAAAAGGATTTCGGGAAATTTTTCCTGATGCACAGTATGTTTCCGTTCCGGTTGCCGACGGTGGTGAAGGAACGGTGGAAGCCATGATTGCAGCCACCCAGGGGGCTGAACGTCACGCCTGGGTTACAGGGCCGCTGGGCGAGAAAGTGAATGCCAGTTGGGGGATCTCCGGCGATGGCAAAACCGCGTTTATCGAAATGGCAGCGGCCAGTGGGCTGGAACTGGTACCTGCGGAAAAACGCGATCCACTTGTGACCACTTCACGCGGTACTGGCGAGTTAATCCTGCAGGCGCTGGAGAGCGGCGCGACAAACATTATTATCGGCATTGGCGGCAGCGCCACCAACGACGGCGGCGCAGGCATGGTGCAGGCGCTGGGGGCGAAATTATGCGATGCCAACGGCAATGAAATTGGTTTTGGCGGCGGTAGCCTTAATACTCTGAATGATATTGATATTTCCGGCCTCGATCCGCGCTTAAAAGATTGTGCTATTCGCGTCGCTTGTGATGTCACCAATCCGCTGGTGGGCGATAACGGCGCATCGCGCATCTTTGGCCCACAAAAGGGAGCCAGTGAAGCGATGATTGTCGAGCTGGACAATAACCTCTCTCACTATGCCGATGTCATTAAAAAAGCGCTGCATGTTGATGTGAAAGATGTCCCCGGCGCAGGAGCTGCGGGCGGTATGGGCGCGGCGCTGATGGCGTTTCTTGGTGCGGAACTGAAAAGTGGTATTGAAATCGTCACGACGGCGCTGAATCTGGAGGAACATATTCACGATTGTACGCTGGTGATCACCGGTGAAGGGCGTATTGACAGCCAGAGTATACACGGCAAGGTTCCGATTGGCGTCGCAAACGTGGCGAAAAAGTACCATAAACCGGTGATTGGCATTGCGGGTAGCCTGACCAATGATGTTGGCGTTGTACATCAGCATGGCATTGATGCGGTCTTCAGCGTATTGACCAGTATTGGTACGTTGGACGAAGCATTCCGCGGGGCTTATGACAATATTTACCGTGCTTCACGTAATATCGCCGCGACACTGGCGATTGGAATGCGCAACGCGGGGTGACAAGGGCGCGCAAACCCTCTATACTGCGCGCCGAAGCTGACCAGACAGTCGCCGCTTCGTCGTCGTCCTCTTCGGGGGAGACGGGCGGAGGGGAGGAAAGTCCGGGCTCCATAGGGCAGGGTGCCAGGTAACGCCTGGGGGGGAAACCCACGACCAGTGCAACAGAGAGCAAACCGCCGATGGCTCACGCGAGTGAGATCAGGTAAGGGTGAAAGGGTGCGGTAAGAGCGCACCGCGCGGCTGGTAACAGTCCGTGGCACGGTAAACTCCACCCGGAGCAAGGCCAAATAGGGGTTCATAAGGTACGGCCCGTACTGAACCCGGGTAGGCTGCTTGAGCCAGTGAGCGATTGCTGGCCTAGATGAATGACTGTCCACGACAGAACCCGGCTTATCGGTCAGTTTCACCTATTTTAACGAAAACCCGCCAGCGTAAACTGGCGGGTTTTTGCTTTTGAGGAGGGTGGTCGGAAAGATGAACGTCTTATCTGGCCTACAAAACAACGAAAATTCAATATATTGCACAGAGGCAATGTAGGCCTGATAAGCGTAGCGCCTCAGGCAATTTTGTGTTTATCATCAGTCTCGAATCTGCTTCGGCAAGCTTTTACTTTTGGTGCAGACGGAAAGATGAACGAATATCTAAGCTATTAATAATAGACTTTGCAAGAAATCATTACATTTATATTTCATTTAAAAGATCGTAATCATACGTATATTCTTTGCTAATAAAACGACACTCGTTGAAGCTAAATTCATCGTCTGAAAAGGAATTGTCAACAGAATCTCTCTCTTCCTCCAGGCTATTATCTGAAAGCAAGTCGTTTGAGTTAGTATAATCTAGGTTGTAATCGACAGTATAATTAATTTCTGGATCGGTTTGGTAATCATTTTTTTTGACGCAATCATATTCTTCAATAATTTTGTCGATATAATCATATGCTTTTTCTAATGAGAAGTTTTTCATC
>NZ_JABWMS020000006.1:0-152653 GCF_013369155.2 Escherichia sp. 94.0001
TCTGGCAGCCTGAGTTCACAGATAAAACACTCTCCAGGAAAACCGGGGCGGTTCAAACAGCCACTGCAAATTTTTGCTGTCGTGCCTGGTCTACTAATCGTAAAAATTGATCGCGGAAATATTCGCCCAGCAGAATTCGCGGTAAAAACTGGCGATCGTGCAAGGTTTCTTTTTTAACGCCATAACGCTGGAGATGGCTGGCTTCTTGCTTTTGTAGCCATTCGAGATATGTACAATAAATCGGCGGTATTTCAATACTGGCAATATTTGCCAGCATCAGTTTTGAGTTTTCCTCATCACTGTATGGCATCCCGACACCGGCTTCGTCAGCCTGCTCGAAGATAGAAATAGAAAGTGGAGTTTGTTGCTGTAGAAGCGAGAATAAGGTGTAGATCCCCGTAGGCCCGGCACCTACAATAGCAATTTTTTTCATTGTTACTTACCTGTACGCATTCTTTCGAATTTAGTGTTATCAGATAAGTTTGGTTGAAATTTTTAGAATTTGTGAAATTTCAGACAGGGATGAAAAGGGCGCTAACCGCCCTTGGTTAAAATCTGTCAGGCGAGTTTTGCCTGATTGATTTGACTCAGTGGCTCATTGACATCGAAAACTTTGGCGACAACTTCCTCAACGCCGAGATTTTTCAGTCGGGCAGTATGTTTTTCCAGATAGGCAAGGGCGCTTTTTTCATCAGTGAAAAGGTAGATCCCACCGGCTTCGTGGTTCTTTTCACTTTCTGTCCATACCTTCCACAGAAAACCAGGTTCCTGATTAATCGACTCAGCAAGCGGTTTAAGCTGCTCAGCCATTGCGTCGCCAAATGGGCCATTAAAAGCAAAATGAAGTTGTAACAAAGTTGCCATAGCGATTCTCCTTCTGATAACGCATACGAAGACAGTGTAAATCTTTTAACGTATTGGATACAGAGAAGAAACAGAGGGAAAAAGGAGAAGACCAGATTAAGAAAATCTGGTGCGTCCGAGTGGACTCGAACCACCGACCCCCACCATGTCAAGGTGGTGCTCTAACCAACTGAGCTACGGACGCAGGATGGTGCGTTCAATTGGACTCGAACCAACGACCCCCACCATGTCAAGGTGGTGCTCTAACCAACTGAGCTATGAACGCAACGTTGTAGGTGACAACGGGGACGAATATTAGCGGCAGAGTGGGAAGGTGGCAAGAGGCAAAACGTATTTTTCTGCGGTATTTCGACCGTTTGCAGAGCTTTTAAGCAAATTGGCTATATTTTGTTGATTTGCAAGGGCGATTTTTATTCAGGATCGCATTTACATCTGACACAACCCAATAATCTGTGTATCAGAGTTTAAACAGAGTTGTTTGCCACTATCTCAAAATCTGTCGTGGATAAATCCTCCGTAGCCTTTACACTTAGTTAGCAATAAAGGCACACAGATGCAGCAAAGGAATAAATCATGGGATCTGATGCGAAAAACTTGATGAGCGACGGGAACGTGCAAATTGTTAAGACCGGCGAGGTCATTGGCGCGACGCAACTTACTGAAGGTGAGTTAATTGTTGAAGCTGGCGCAAGAGCCGAAAATACCGTGGTCACGGGGGCCGGTTGGTTGAAAGTGGCAACCGGTGGGATCGCCAAATGCACACAGTACGGCAACAATGGCACGCTATCGGTCAGTGACGGTGCCATTGCCACAGACATTGTTCAGTCCGAGGGAGGCGCAATTAGTCTCTCTACGCTCGCTACGGTTAATGGCCGCCATCCAGAAGGTAAATTTAGCGTTGATCAAGGTTATGCCTGCGGTTTGTTGCTGGAAAATGGCGGTAACCTGCGTGTACTGGAAGGCCATCGCGCGGAAAAAATCATTCTCGATCAAGAGGGCGGCCTGTTGGTCAACGGGACGACCTCTGAGGTTGTGGTAGATGAAGGTGGTGAATTGTTGGTGTATCCAGGTGGAGAAGCCAGTAATTGTGAGATCAATCAGGGCGGCGTTTTTATGCTGGCGGGGAAAGCCAGTGATACGTTGCTTGCTGGTGGCACAATGAATAATCTCGGTGGTGAAGACTCTAACACAATTGTTGAGAATGGAGCCATTTATCGTCTGGGGACGGATGGCCTTCAGCTCTATAGTTCCGGTAAGACGCAAAACTTGTCCGTTAATGTAGGTGGTCGGGCTGAAGTGCATGCTGGTACGCTGGAAAACGCGGTAATACAAGGTGGGACAGTGATCTTGTTGTCACCCACCAGCGCGGACGAAAATTTTGTCGTAGAGGAAGATCGCGCACCGGTTGAACTGACCGGGAGTGTTGCATTACTGGACGGCGCTTCAATGATTATTGGCTATGGTGCAGATCTGCAACAATCAACGATTACTGTACAGCAGGGCGGCGTGTTGATTCTCGATGGCAGCACGGTAAGAGGTGACAACGTCACTTTAAATGTGGGCAACATTAATCTCGATGGCGGGAAAGTGTGGTTGATCACTTCTGCGGCAACGCATGTGCAACTGAAAGTTAAACGCCTGCGCGGAGAGGGAACGATTTGCCTGCAAACCAGTGCGAAAGAGATTTCACCTGACTTCATCAATGTTAAAGGGGAAGTTAACGGTGATATACACGTTGAGATAACCGATGCCAGTCGGCAAACTTTGTGTAACGCACTGAAATTACAGCCAGACGAAGACGGGATTGGTGCAACGCTCCAGCCTGCGTAAAAACACAGGCGCAACCCGTGAAGGTTGCGCCTTGTCTTTATTAGCGGGACGCTCGTTGCAGAATGATGGCTGACGGCAGACGTTGCAGGAAACGCATTCGCAGCATCATCATAATAGCTGCCGATGTCAGGCCGATAATAAACCCTATCCAGAAGCCTGCTGGCCCCATAGGCTCAACAACCAGATCGGTCAGTGCCAGAATATAGCCGCTTGGCAAGCCCAGCACCCAGTAAGCCGTAAAGGTGATATAGAAAATGGAGCGCGTATCTTTATATCCACGCAAAATCCCACTGCCAATGACCTGGATTGAGTCAGAAATCTGATATACCGCCGCCAGCAACATCAAATGCGCAGCCAGCGTTACAACCTCGGGATTATCGTTGTACAACAGGGCGATTTGCTCCCGCAGTGAAACCGTGAATATGGCCGTCAGGGTTGCCATACAGACACCCACCATAAGCCCGGTCCGCGCAGCGGTTTGCGCATCCAGCGTTGAGCCCTGACCCAGACGATAACCTACGCGGATGGTTACCGCTGCCGCCAGCGACATGGGAAGTACGAACATCAGTGAACTAAAGTTCAGGGCAATCTGATGTCCTGCGACATCAACAATACCTAGCGGAGACACTAACAGAGCCACGACGGCAAACAGCGTTACTTCAAAGAACAGCGCCAGCGCAATTGGCAAACCGAGTTGAATCAGTCGTTTCATAACCGCAGGATCGGGCTTCGCGGTGCCTTTTTCGTTACGAATATCGCGCATCGAGCGGGCGCGTTTAATGTAAGAAACCATGGCAAGGAACATAACCCAATACACCGCTGCAGTAGCCACGCCACAACCAACGCCACCGAGCTCAGGCATACCGAAATGACCATAAATAAAGATATAGTTCACCGGAATGTTCACCAGCAGGCCGATAAAGCCCATCACCATACCCGGCTTGGTTTTTGCCAGACCTTCACACTGGTTACGGGCAACCTGGAAGAAAAGATAGCCCGGCGCGCCCCATAGCAACGCACGCAGATAACCCACGGCTTTGTCCGCCAGAGCCGGATCGATATTTTCCATGGAGCGGATAATGTAGCCTGCATTCCACAGCACCAGCATAATGAGAACGGAAACAAAACCCGCCAGCCAGAAACCTTGTCGCACCTGATGCGCAATGCGCTCACGTCGACCGGAACCATTTAATTGCGCGATAACCGGCGTTAATGCCAGCAGCAGCCCGTGACCAAAGAGGATCGCCGGAAGCCAGATAGA
This sequence comes from Escherichia sp. 94.0001, assembly GCF_013369155.2. Lineage (NCBI taxonomy): Bacteria > Pseudomonadati > Pseudomonadota > Gammaproteobacteria > Enterobacterales > Enterobacteriaceae > Escherichia > Escherichia sp. 94.0001. The sequence continues at coordinate 3,956 of NZ_JABWMS020000006.1, forward strand.
AGTACCGATAGCGACCGCCGCCATGTCGGTGGCACTATAGCCGCCCGCCATCACGGTATCGACAAAACCCATCGCAGTTTGGGCGATTTGCGCGAGAATCACCGGGATTGCTAATGCTAATAACAGACGCGCTTCACTGATATACTTCTGCACGTGAACACCTTTTATTTGTAGTTATATGAGAGACTAAAAAGCCGCCTGAATGGGCAGCAAAAAGAAGAAGCAGGGGAAATTCAGTCTATTGTAGCGAGGATTTATTAATTCTCCAGTGAAAAAATAGCCATTCTTACCCCTTCACTGGTAAGGGCGTTTTCCACCTGCTATTGTGCTGAACAGAATGTCTTAACTGATTTCAGGAGTTGTGAGTATGTTTACGGGGATTGTACAGGGCACCGCAAAACTGGTGTCGATTGACGAGAAACCAAATTTTCGCACACATGTGGTTGAGTTACCTGACTACATGCTGGACGGGCTGGAAACCGGTGCGTCCGTGGCGCATAACGGTTGCTGCCTGACCGTAACGGAAATTAACGGCAACCATGTCAGTTTTGACCTGATGAAAGAAACGTTACGCATTACTAATCTTGGCGATTTAAATGTGGGGGATTGGGTAAACGTTGAGCGTGCGGCGAAATTCAGCGATGAAATTGGCGGACACTTAATGTCAGGTCATATTATGACCACCGCTGAAGTGGCGAAAATATTAACCTCGGAAAATAATCGTCAGATCTGGTTTAAAGTCCAGGATAGTCAGTTGATGAAATATATCCTGTACAAAGGATTTATTGGCATCGACGGTATTAGCCTGACCGTCGGCGAAGTCACGCCAACGCGTTTTTGCGTCCATTTAATTCCGGAAACACTGGAACGCACTACCCTTGGGAAGAAAAAACTCGGCGCACGCGTCAACATTGAAATCGATCCACAAACTCAGGCAGTGGTAGATACGGTAGAACGTGTGCTGGCGGCACGAGAAAATGCCATGAATCAACCAGGTACAGAAGCCTGATCTGAAATCGCCCCCGGAGAGGGGGCGATAGAATAGCCTCTAGCGAGCGACTCGAAGGCCGTTTTCAACACCGCGTGAGAACACGACCTGCCAGAGCTGAATATCACGGGCGCGGAAAGCACCTGCACAGGCATTCAGATAATAGGTAAACATCCGTTTAAAGCGTTCACTGTAGTTATCCGCAATTTCTGGCCATGCGGCGAGGAATCGTTCATACCACGCCATCAACGTAGTATCGTAATCAGCACCGAAGTTATGCCAGTCTTCCATCACAAAGTGGGGTTCGCTGGACTGAGCAATCTGGCGTACAGAGGGCAGGCAACCGTTCGGGAAAATATATTTATTAATCCAGGGATCAACATTCAGATCGGTTTTTTTCGAACCGATAGTATGGAGCAGGAATATACCTTCCGGTTTCAAATTACGATCCACCACCGCAAAATAGGTATCGTAATTTTTCGGTCCGACGTGCTCGAACATCCCCACAGAAACAATACGATCAAACTGGTCGTTCAGGTCACGATAATCTTGCAGCAAAATGGTGACATCCAGGCCTTCACAGCGTTCCTGAGCCATTTTTTGCTGTTCAGCAGAAATGGTGACGCCCACCACGCTTACGTCATAGTTAGACGCCATGTAATGCGCCAGTCCGCCCCAGCCGCAGCCAATATCCAGTACGCGCATCCCTGGTTTTAACTGCAATTTTTCACAAATCATTTTGAGCTTCGCCTGCTGGGCAGATTCCAGATTATCGGCATCTTTCCAGTAAGCGCAGGAATATTGCATGAACGGATCAAGCATGCGACTGAATAAGTCATTACCCAAATCGTAATGCTCTTTGCCGACTATCCAGGCACGTTTTTTACTCTGCAGATTGAAGAGACGAGCGCTGGCAATACGCAGCGTGTCTTTGAAATGATGGGGGAGTTGGTTCTCGAGACCTGCGCGTAAGACTTTGCTAAAAAACATATCCAGTCGGTCACATTCCCACCAGCCATCCATATAACTTTCGCCTAACCCCAACGATCCTTCCTGCAGAACGCGTTTAAAAAAATCGGGGTTTTTGACACGAATATCCGCCGGGGCAGAACCGTTAATGGCTATACCGGCACGGCTAAGTAATTCGTTGGCGATACGGTACCAGTTGTCATCCGGTACACTGACTTCTTCTATACACGATGAACTCATAGTTTCTCCATCACTGGTCGGTGATCAGAACCTTAAAACAGCGTAGACGCTTTTTGGGCTTTGTGAGAAATCTCGCAGAAAAAACCGCGAGTCTATAATCCGACGTAGAACAGAGGGAAAGGAGGAACCCTTGCCGAAATGACCATCCATAGTGAGTCGGGAACGATCCTGTCCCCGTAAAAACATAATATTTATCGTAGCTTTAACAACTCGAAATTAGTATAGGCCGCTAATTTCAATCATACAACAAAATTTTGTTAGCAGCCTAAGTATAAGCATATCGATATAGATCAGTGTGATTCGCTATGAGCGACTTCGGCATTGCCATGATTCTGGCAGTCTACTTCTTCACAACGTTGCATCATGTAACCCAGAGCGACCAGCACTACTGTTGATAACATCACGCTGGTGGTGGTGAGCAATGGCGTGCTGATACTGATAAGCCAGGAAACTACCAGACTTGCGAGGAAGCACAGACCCAGTTGTAGAGTGTTCTGCAACGCTGCGGCGCGACCAGTTGCATGTGGGAAAGGACGCAGTGCCTGGGCGACAACAATCGGGTAGATCGCGCCGTTGGCAATCGCCATCACACAGAATGGGATCAGGATTTCGGCCAGCGACACATGGCTAATGAAGCCCGCAGCCCAGGTCGCAATGACGCTGACAGCAAACAGCACCAGCAACCACGGTAATAACTGCTTGCCTTGCCATTTTTGTAGTGCGGCGCGACAGCCATAGCCACCAATCAGAAACGCGATAGTTTGCGGGACATAACTTAAACCAATCACTGCCGGGCTGTAACCCATTTCGCTAAGGATGAACGGTGAACCGGTCAGCCATGCAAAAAAACTGGCTGAACAGGCCGCGTAAATCAGCACATTGCCACGATAGGTTTTTGAACGCAGTAAGTCGGTAAAGGTCAACGCATCCTGACTATTGTTACGGGCCTTCGTCGTGGGTTTAAGCCAGAAAATAGGCAGAATCAGCACCACGGTAATGGCAAACAGTGTGGCGAAAATCGCCTGCCAGGAAAAATGGACCAGAAGCCAACTTCCTAAAAGAGGAGCCAGTGCCGGAGATAGACCTACTAGCGGCATGATGGTCGCAAAAATACGGTTAACTTTCTGTGAAGGATAATAATCCGTCACTAACGCTTGCCAGATAACCGCCGCGGCGCAGACACCTACAGCCTGTACAAAACGCAATACCAGCAGCGTGGCGGCGTTTTCTACCCACAGCATCCCCAGACTACCTAACGCAAAAATTGTCAGGCCGATTAATAATACCGGTTTACGACCATAACGGTCGGAGAGCGGCCCCCACAGAAGCTGGGCTGCGGCAAATCCGGCAAGGAACAGACTAAGGCTGGCACTGACAGCAGACGCAGGCGTTTGCAGGTCGGCCTGTATGGCGGCGAAAGCAGGCAGATACATATCGGTTGCCAGAAAACCGAGTACGCTCAAACCTGCCAGCCAGACTAAAAATCTTTTCCCAGGTTGCATGTATATTCTCTAAATCTCTCAATTAAACACCGCCGCAAAGTGTAGGGAGTGAAATTAGTGTTGTGAAACGGTAATATTTGATGACTGGTTTCAAAAATTTTGCAGGCAGACTATGTGGTCAGAATATTCACTCGAAGTTGTTGATGCGGTAGCGCGTAATGGTAGTTTTAGCGCTGCAGCCCAGGAGTTGCATCGCGTTCCTTCTGCGGTCAGCTATACCGTGCGTCAGCTGGAAGAGTGGCTGGCGGTGCCGCTGTTTGAACGACGTCACCGTGATGTGGAACTGACCGCTGCCGGCGCGTGGTTTCTCAAAGAAGGGCGCTCTGTTGTCAAAAAAATGCAGATCACTCGGCAGCAATGTCAGCAGATAGCGAACGGCTGGCGCGGTCAGTTAGCTATCGCAGTGGATAATATTGTCAGGCCAGAACGTACACGGCAGATGATCGTTGATTTTTATCGCCATTTTGATGATGTCGAACTTCTTGTCTTTCAGGAAGTGTTCAACGGTGTCTGGGATGCGCTTTCCGACGGGCGCGTGGAACTGGCGATTGGCGCAACACGCGCGATTCCGGTAGGCGGTCGTTATGCCTTCCGGGATATGGGGATGCTAAGCTGGAGTTGCGTTGTTGCCAGCCACCACCCGCTGGCGTTGATGGATGGCCCGTTCAGCGATGATACGTTGCGCAACTGGCCGTCATTGGTGCGCGAAGACACCTCGCGAACGCTACCTAAACGTATTACCTGGTTGCTGGATAACCAAAAAAGACTTGTCGTGCCTGACTGGGAATCATCGGCAACCTGTATCTCGGCAGGATTATGCATAGGGATGGTGCCAACACATTTCGCCAAACCGTGGCTTAATGAGGGGAAGTGGGTAGCATTAGAACTGGAAAACCCCTTTCCGGATTCGGCATGTTGTCTGACATGGCAGCAAAATGATATGTCGCCTGCGTTAACCTGGTTGCTTGAGTATCTCGGCGATAGTGAGACGCTGAATAAGGAGTGGCTGCGGGAGCCGGAAGAGACTCCCGCAACGGGTGATTAACGACGATAGTCTCGGAACGGGCCGTCAGCCACGGAGCGGCGTTCAATCAAGCGCGGATGCACTTCAATGGACTGCGGTTCTTCACGTTTGTTGACGATACGATCCAACAGCATGTTGAACGCTGTTTCACCCAGCGAATCTTTTGGCTGATGGATCGTGGTCAGCGCCGGCGTAAAATAGCGGGCGTTGCGCACGTTATCATAACCGATCAGCGAAACATCCTGCGGGACGCGCAGACCCATTTCATCAGCAGCACAAAGTGCGCCCATTGCCATGATATCGCCACCACAGAAGACGGCAGTAGGGCGATGCGGCTGCGACAGTATTTGCTGCATGGCGCGATAACCGGATTCAGGTTCAAAGTCACCCTGTACAATCCAGCTTTCCGGCACCTTGATCATCGCTTCTTCCATCGCCTTCATAAAACCGGCAAGGCGGCCTGCGCCAGTGTTACGTTCCAGCGGGCCGGGGATAACGCCGATTTCGCGGTGACCGCGTTCAATCAGATAACGCCCGGCCATGTAGCCGCCTTCGAACGCGTTATCAATGACCGCATCGGTGAAGTCAGCTTTTGCTTCACCCCAGTCCATCACCACCATTGGGATATGGCGATACTCTTCCAGCATCGCCAGCAACGGCTCTGGGTACTCAGAACACATCACCAGCAGACCATCGACGCGTTTTTGCGCCATCATCGACAGATAAGCCCGCTGTTTCTCAAGATTGTTCCACGCATTACCCAGAATCAGGGTGTAACCTTTCTGGAAGCAATTTTTTTCAACCGCTTCAATGATCTCGGCAAAATAGGCCGCTTCGCTGCTGGTCGCCAGCAAACCGATAGACTTGGTGTGGTTAACCTTCAGGCTACGCGCCACCGCGCTAGGGGAGTAGTGTAATTCTTTGATCGCTGCCCACACGGCGTTGCGCGTTTCTTCAGCGACGAAACGTGTTTTGTTGATTACGTGTGACACAGTTGTAGTGGAAACGTTTGCTCGTTTCGCTACATCTTTTATTGTTGCCATTCCATTTCACTCCAGACCCTAACTTCAGCTCCTGCAAAATCGCAAGGTAAACGTTTGCCTTTACACACCTTACGCACAACAAAAGTGTTGCGGTACGCCGGAAAAACGACACGGAGCGTCAGGAAGGGGTCAATGGCCAGTACGCAAATAGTGTAAGCGTGGAATTTTGGCCGATCTTGACGAAAAGGGGAAGTGGTAAAAACACTTATCATTATAAATGACGGGAGATTTTTTCATCACAGTGTGTAAAAATGCGTAATATCACTTTTTGTGTGGTAATAAAAAAGGAGAAAACTTGATGAGCACCGACCTTAAATTTTCACTGGTAACAACGATTATCGTCCTCGGTTTGATCGTGGCCGTGGGTTTGACTGCCGCGCTGCACTGATTTCCTCTCGAGGGAGCGCGTTCTCCCTCGCATCTCCTTCCTGTTTGTTAGCAAAATGGCAAAAGTGTTTTCTCTTTTTGTTATTTTCATTTTTTTGTGATTGCTGTCATGCTTTCGCCACTTTAATGAATATCGCGTAATGACGCGAAGAGGTGGAGATAAGGCATGAAAATTAACTATCCGTTGCTGGCGCTGGCGATTGGCGCGTTTGGTATCGGGACAACGGAGTTCTCGCCAATGGGCTTGTTGCCCGTCATTGCGCGCGGTGTGGATGTCTCGATTCCCGCTGCCGGAATGTTAATCAGTGCCTATGCAGTTGGCGTAATGGTTGGCGCGCCGCTGATGACGCTTCTACTTTCTCATCGTGCCCGCCGCAGTGCGTTGATTTTCCTGATGGCGATTTTCACGCTCGGCAACGTACTTTCCGCCATCGCGCCGGATTATATGACCCTGATGCTTTCACGCATTTTGACCAGCCTGAATCACGGAGCATTTTTTGGTTTGGGTTCAGTCGTGGCCGCAAGCGTGGTGCCAAAACATAAACAGGCCAGCGCAGTTGCCACTATGTTTATGGGGTTAACCCTGGCAAATATCGGTGGCGTGCCGGCGGCGACCTGGTTGGGTGAAACCATCGGCTGGCGGATGTCATTTCTGGCAACGGCGGGGCTGGGAGTGATTTCAATGGTAAGTCTGTTCTTCTCATTACCTAAAGGTGGTGCAGGGGCACGACCTGAAGTGAAAAAAGAGCTGGCGGTATTAATGCGTCCGCAGGTGCTGTCTGCATTGCTGACGACGGTGCTGGGAGCTGGCGCTATGTTTACCCTCTACACCTATATCTCTCCGGTACTGCAAAGTATTACCCACGCAACACCGGTGTTCGTCACGGCAATGCTGGTGCTGATTGGTGTCGGGTTCTCTATTGGGAACTATCTCGGTGGCAAACTGGCAGATCGTTCAGTTAACGGCACGTTGAAAGGCTTTTTGTTGCTGCTGATGGTGATTATGCTGGCAATCCCGTTCCTGGCCCGCAATGAGTTCGGCGCAGCTATTAGCATGGTGGTGTGGGGAGCTGCAACCTTTGCGGTCGTACCGCCGTTACAGATGCGCGTGATGCGTGTCGCCAGTGAAGCGCCTGGTCTGTCTTCATCAGTCAATATTGGTGCCTTTAATCTTGGAAATGCGCTGGGAGCAGCTGCTGGTGGTGCGGTAATTTCCGCTGGGCTGGGATACAGTTTTGTGCCGGTGATGGGGGCGATTGTCGCGGGACTGGCATTATTGCTGGCGTTTATGTCAGCCAGAAAACAACCTGAGGCAGTTTGCGTTGCCAACAGCTAATTAAACAAAAACGCAGAAGGATAACCTTCTGCGTTACAGTTGCTGGCAACGTGCGATTTATCTTGCCGGATGCGGTGTTAACGCTTCATCCGAGTTGGCATGGTAAGCGAAGCGCATCAGGCAATGTTGCATTTGCCATCAGTTATTATGCAGCGAGATTTTTTGCTACGAATTCCCAGTTCACCAGCGCCCAGAAGTGCTCCAGATAGCCAGGACGTGCATTGCGATAGTCGATGTAATAAGCGTGTTCCCAGACATCAACGGTCAGCAGTGGAGTCGCATCGGTGGTCAGCGGAGTACCCGCGTTAGAGGTTGAAACGATAGCCAGTTTGCCATCGCTGTTTTTCACCAGCCAGGTCCAGCCAGAACCAAAGTTTTTGATTGCTGCATCAGTAAACTGTGCTTTGAAATCGGCAAAGCTGCCAAAAGATGCGGCGATAGCTTCAGCGACTTTTCCAGTCGGTTCGCCACCCGCGTTCGGTGCCAGGCAGTTCCAGTAGAAAGTATGGTTCCAGACCTGAGCTGCGTTGTTGAATACGCCACCTTCAGAGCTGCGAATAATCTCTTCCAGTGATTTACCTTCAAACGCGGTACCTTTAATCAGGTTGTTCAGGTTAGTGACATAAGTCTGATGATGCTTGCCGTAGTGATACTCGATGGTTTCCGCAGAAATGTGCGGTGCCAGAGCATCTTTAGCATATGGTAGTGCAGGTAATTCGAATGACATTGCTACTCTCCTTTATTATTAATTTGCATACGTACAATAGCCTTATTGTGCGTATGGATAGGGTAGCAAATTAAAAGGTGAGACAAAAGATGAACTTACCCTGTTGCCGTAACAACAGGGTAAAGTTTTAGCGAAGTGTTTTTGGGGTCATTACCCGGCGAGCGCCAACATAGTGGCGCTGCCAGTAGTCTTCACTGAGAGAAGTGATTTGAATTTCCTGACCCGTACGCGGTGACTGAATAAATTTGCCGTTGCCGACATACACGCCGACATGATCGGCTGTACCGCGTCCCTGAGTACGGAAGAAGACCAGGTCGCCGTTTTTCAGTTCACTACGTTCGATAGGTGCTGCATCACGCAGGTGATACATTTCATTCGCCGTACGCGGAATACGAATTTTCACCAAATCTTTATAAGCGTAATAAACCAGGCCGCTGCAATCAAAACCGGTACGCGGTGAGCTGCCACCCCAACGATATGGCTTACCAATTTGCTGCATCAGTTTATTCATTGCCACTTTTGTGGCTTTTTGCACCTTCGCTTTGTGTGCGTCGGCAAGGGTTCCTGACGCGGCATTTTTGACTTTCACACAATGCGATTTATAGCCCTTACGTTTGGTACACTTTTCGGTAAAGCTGGCTGAGGCCGTTTTATTGACGACGTGTTTGCTGCGAGTTTTGGCGTTTTTAGAAGCGGTAATGGAAGATTTTTTAACGGAAGAAGCGGTTTTGCTTTTGGTCGTACTTTTACTGGCGGCTTTTTTCGCTGTTTTCTGGCTGGCTTTCTGGGTCTTTTTGGTGGTTGCCGTACTTTTCTTTTTATCTGCTTTTTTGGTGATATGAGTGGTAGCAGAACTCTCCCTGGCTTGCTTTGAAGCATGGGCCATAGGCGTTAAAGGCAGGGTGGTAAAAAGTAAAGCACAGAGCGTGATCGAAATACGGTTTATCCGCGCCACTGAGCGTCCCTCTGTTAAGGCAGGTCTATCATGCCTGCGTCTGATTTACAAAACTTGATAATTCTAATGCATAGAAGAAGAGAAAGTTAATAGCTTTTATTGTTAAAAAATACGTTTCGTCGGCGAGCGCAAAAAAATGCAGCAGCGGAAGCTAAAAATGGTTATAAATACGCCAGTTTGCCGTGCATAAGGGAAGAAACGAATATTTGAAATGCAACAAATAGAACAAAGGGATAAAATAGCAAAAGCGTGATGAAAATGTTATTTTCCGATGCCGCACTGACCCGCTACAATGTCAGATTACTGCCGTAAAGAAGTTTGAGGAAGCAAGACAATGAGCACCACTATCGAAAAAATCCAACGCCAGATTGCTGAAAACCCGATCCTGCTGTACATGAAAGGTTCACCGAAACTGCCGAGCTGCGGTTTCTCTGCCCAGGCAGTCCAGGCGCTTGCCGCATGTGGCGAACGTTTTGCCTATGTTGATATCCTGCAGAATCCGGACATTCGTGCGGAACTGCCGAAATATGCTAACTGGCCGACCTTCCCGCAACTGTGGGTTGACGGCGAGCTGGTCGGCGGTTGTGATATCGTGATCGAAATGTATCAGCGTGGCGAACTGCAGCAGCTGATCAAAGAAACTGCCGCTAAATACAAGTCTGAAGAGCCGGACGCTGAATAATCCGTCCTGCAATACTGACGGATGCGAACGGGCATCCGTCAGTCCTTTCTCTATCCCCAATCCAGTCCTTGTGGCGAACTTGAAAATCCCGCCTCACGCAGCAGCGTAAACATCGGCGTTTGCCGGACCGGTAGGTCATTCACTTCTGTTAGCGTAAAGCGCAGCCGTGGTTCGCGACGCAGTGCGGTAGTCAGCGCGTGGAAAATCTCTGGGGCGAGTAATTCCTCTTTTTCCTGCCAGACCAGCATTTTTTTGCCACCTTGAGCCAGATAGAGTAACAATTTGCCGCCAGAAACGACCACCAGCGCACCCGCCCGACGCGTTGGTATCAGCGTTGCCGGATGTGCAGGCCAGGGCAGAAGATTTCCCCATGCATTAGCCGGATCGTTGGCAGAGAGCGCCACTGGTGTATAGTGGCGCGTTTGCGTGGCTTGTGTCGCCAGATCGCGCAATCGGTCAATAGTCAGACGTTCAGCGAATTGCGCGCCACCCAGACCTTCTACAAAACGACCTCGCATAATTCGCCCGGAGTCTTCCATACTTCGACAAAGCGTTTGCATCGATGGAAACCCGCCAGGGATATTTTCGGCTATCACCGCCTGACGACTGATGATGCCGTAGCGGTCGAGCATATTTTCCGCCAGCGCCAGCATCCTTTCGGTATCGTTTAGTGGCTCCACCTGCAATAACGACCAGCGTCCAGCCAGATTTGGTGTGTTGTAAGATAGCAGCGGCGAGACGGGTTGCGCATAGACAGGACGTCCACGACGAGCCCGGTGGCTGCGACGAGTTGAGGTGCGTGTGTTGGTACTGCTGCGGGTGAGGGCGCGTAACGGTGCCCAAATGTCGCTGGTGATGACGCCTTGCCAGACCAGCGCCCATAACGCCTCTTGCAGGGCTGAGGGATCAACCGATTCGTCGATTTTATCGCGTATCCGTTGGCTGATTTGTTGTGCAAACCAGGCTCCTCCGTCAGCCAGAACCGTGACTATCGCTTGCTGCAGCGCCGAACGATTCGCCTGATTCGCTTCGGCGGGAGTGAACGATTCTGCGGCATATTCCTGTAGATGCAGTGCCACCAGACCGTCATCTTCACCCAGTTTTTTTTGCCCCGACCAGATAACCGCACCGGTTGCCAGTAATTCATCGAGCATTTCTGGCGAATAGTCGCGTACGCGGGCAGGCAGGATCTGGCTTTCCCAGAGTGAGGCGGGTAAACCGACTCCGGCAAGCTGTTCGATCACCCGCATGACGCCATCCACGCCCTCATAAACGCCTGGCGATGTTGAGGCAAAGAGTGCCGGGCTACCATCGGTGGCGGGTAATACGCCCTGACGTTCCAGCAGCAATCGCGCATAGGTCGTGGCCGCAACGGGACGTGTCGCTTCTCTGGCGACTTGCAGCGAGCGCAAACGCAGACGACGAAATACTTCATCGCTCACCCAGATGTCTTGTTGCAGATTCATCACAAGCCCCTGTTCGCGCAGTTGCTGAAGTTGCTCTTCGACAATGGCAATACCGAGACTAAACTCATGAGCCAGTTGTTCAGACGTGACCAGAGCATGAGCCCGGAGATAGCGCAGAAAGAGGTCGCGAAGCGGGTAACTGACTCGGTGCAAATAAATCTCTGGCAGTGACTCTGGTAGTCGTACGCCGAGGGCATCGCGCAGCCTGGCGGCATCATCCATACAGGCAAGACGCTCCTGCCCGCTAATCATCGTCGGGAAGATTCGTTTAACTGCAAGAAGATTTTCCAGATACGACGCAATCTCTTCACTGCTGCCTGTATGCCGTTGCGCCAGGTCTTCAACGGTCATTGGCCCCAGTTCGCGCAGCAGGTCGAACAATCCTTCTTCACCTTTCGCTCTTCTACCAGAAGCCAGTCGTTGCAACTCTTCTTCCACCTGGCGAATGACCTGCGGGTCGAGTAATTCCCCCGGATCGACCTGTCCGAGTAGATTGCGCAGTAACTCGCTGTCCAGCGACAGTACAGATGCCCGGCGCTCTGCCAGCGGGGCGTCGCTCTGGTACATAAATTCCGCGACATAGCCGAACAATAAACTGGCGGCGAAAGGCGAAGGCGTAGTAGTCGTTACATCGGATATTTGAATTTCGCCACCGTTCAGGCGACGCATCAAACGTTCCAGCGCGGGAAGATCATAAACATCTTGCAGACATTCGCGCAGGGTTTCGAGAATGACCGGAAAATCCGGATATCCCTGAGCGATTTCCAGCAACTGACTGGCGCGCAGCCGTTGTTGCCAGAGCGGGGTGCGATGGCCCGGCGTGCGGCCCGGCATTAATAATGCCCGCGCGGCGCATTCGCGAAAACGGGCGGCGAAAAGTGCCGAGCTGCCTACCGCCTCGCGGACAATTTGCAGCAACTTTTCTGGTTCAAACAAAAAAATCGCGGCATCGGGCAATTTACCATCGGTGTCAGGAATGCGCGCAACAATGCCGTCATCACTGGCAACCACAGACGCGTCAGCGCCCCATAGTGCATGTATTCGCCCGGCAATCGCCAGCGCCCAGGGTTCATGCACGCGTCTTCCATAGGGAGAATGCAAAATAATACGCCAGTCGCCAATTTCATCACGGCACCGTTCGAGGACCAGATGACGACTACCCGGAACAATACCCGTCGCGTTGCGCTGCTCGTCAATCAGCCCCTGAATATTGGCGATCGTATTTTCTTCTGCCAACCACGGGGGAATATTCCCGGAAAAGAACGCGCCATCCGCCAGTAAATGGAGAAAATCGCCGATCATCTCGCCTAATTCTGCCGGACGTCCGTTACCTTCACCACGCCAGAAGGGAAGGCGGGCAGAACGACCTGGAGCAGGAGTCACAATCACCTGATCGCGGGTGATTTGCTGGATCCGCCATGAGGTAGCGCCGAGAGTGATAATGTCGTTCACCCGCGACTCATATACCATCTCCTCATCCAGTTCACCCACCCGCCGCGAACCGGCCTGTTCTTCACCTTCGGGTAATAACACGCTATACATGCCACGATCCGGAATGGTGCCACCGCTGGTAACCGCCAACAGCTGAGCGCCAGGTCGGGCGGTCAATATCCCGGTCTCCCTGTTCCAGACCAGTTTTGGTCGAAAAGCAGAAAAATCGCCAGAGGGATAGCGCCCGGAAAGCATATCCAGCGTGGCGTCAAAAACACGTCTTGGCAGATCTTTCCACGGTGCGGCACGGCGTACGCGGGAGTACCATTCGTCTGCCTGTAATGCATCCATCGCCGCGGCGGCAACGGTCTGCTGCGCAAGGACGTCGAGTGGATTATGCGGTGGCGTCAGGTTTTCCAGCCTGCCTGTTAACATACACTCAACAATGACTGCGGAATCGACTAAGTCACGTCGGGTTCGGGGGAAAAAAAGCCCTTTGGAGATACCACCTACCTGGTGTCCGGCACGTCCAATGCGTTGTAACCCACTGGCAACAGAAAGCGGCGTTGCCACCTGAATTACCAGATCCACCGCGCCCATATCAATCCCCAGTTCGAGACTGGAGGTTGCGACCACGCAGCGTAATTCACCCGATTTCAGCGCCTGTTCGGTGATTGCTCGTTGTTCTTTAGACACGGAGCCGTGGTGTGAGCGGGCAATAAAAATGTCGCTACTTTGTACACGGTTAGAGGTTGCGCCGGAGGTCGACTCGAAATGGGCCGCATCAACGGCGATAGACGGGGAACGCTGTAAGCGTGCGGCGTAAAGCTCATTCAATCGTGCCGTCAGTTTTTCCGCCAGCCCGCGTGAATTAGTAAAGACAATGGTCGAGCGATGGCGCAAAACTTCATCAAGGATACCCGTTTCAATATATGGCCAGATGGAGCCTTCTCGGCCGGCATGGCTGTCTTCGCCGGTGCCGCTGGCAACCGATGAGACATCATCCATATTGGCGACCGGTACGACAATCCGTATCTGCGGATGGCGCATTGCGGGCGGGTTGACTACCGTAACCGGGCGATCGCCACCAAGAAATGCTGCCACATCGCTGGCTGAGCGTACAGTGGCAGAAAGGCCAATTCGCTGTGCTGAGGTGTGGAGCAGCGCATCGAGCCGCTCCAGACTTAACGCCAGATGCGCACCACGTTTACTGCCCGCTACGGCGTGGACTTCATCAATAATTACCGTTTCGACGCCGCGTAGCGTTTCGCGCGCGCGGGAGGTCAGCATCAGATAGAGTGATTCGGGTGTGGTGATCAGAATATCCGGCGGATTACGGGTGAGTTTGCTGCGTTCCTGTGCAGGCGTATCGCCAGTACGGATCCCCACGCGAAGATTGACTTCCGTTTCGCCGCGCCGCCGTCGTTCATCGGCAATACCCTGTAACGGGATCTGCAAGTTGCGCTGAACGTCGGTGCCCAGAGCTTTGATCGGTGAAATATAGAGAATGCGTGAGGTTTTACGCTTATGCGCCTCGCGGGTATCTTCGCCGCCTTCGCGGAAGAGCTGATCGAGGGCGTAGAGAAATGCTGCCAGCGTTTTCCCGGAGCCAGTCGGTGCAATCACCAGCGCATGTTCGCCTCGCGCCGCCACATGCCAGGTTTGCGACTGGACAGCGGTCGGCTGTTTAAAGGCGCGAAGAAACCAGTCGCGGGTCGCCGGTGAAAACACGTCCGGCAGGGGCGATGAAGGGTTTAGATTATCTGCCATTAACGCTATTCCCCGTGAATATCATGCATGATGCGTGGAATAGCCTCACTATAGATGCCTGAATCATTGCATGTCATCAGGCATCGACTCGATTACACCTCTTCGGCGGCAGGTAGCGGCCAGCCTCCCAGACGTTTCCAGCGGTTGACGATTTCACAAAACAGCACAGCAGTGCGTTCGGTGTCGTACAGCGCGGAGTGCGCCTGGGTGCTGTCGAAGTCCATGCCAGCGGTCTGGCAAGCCTTTGACAATACGGTTTGTCCGAGTGCCAGCCCGGCCAGTGCAGCAGTGTCAAAAGTGGCGAAAGGGTGGAACGGGTTACGTTTCAGTGAGGCGCGTTCTGCGGCGGCCATCATAAAGCTGTGATCGAAATTGGCGTTGTGCGCCACCATAATGGCGCGGTTACAGCCGCTCGCTTTAATGCCTTTACGTACAACTTTAAAAATTTCGTGCAGCGCCTCGTATTCGCTGACCGCGCCGCGATCGGGATCGTTCGGGTCAATGCCGTTGAAGGCGAGGGCCTCTGGCTGCAAATTTGCGCCGACAAATGGTTCGACGTGGAAATGTAATGTGGTGTCCGGCATCAGCCAGCCTTGTTCATCCATTTTCAGGGTGATGGCGGCAATCTCAAGCAGCGCATCGGTTTTGGCGTTAAATCCGGCTGTTTCAACATCGATCACAACAGGATAAAAACCACGAAAACGGTCGCACAGACCGGTAAGTTGAGCGTTATCGGACATCTGATTCTCTTAATACGGATAAATTGCAGCGCGCATTATGACAAATATTACTTGTCGATGCAGTAAAGATGCGGGCGCGATGAGTTCACGCCCGGCAGGAGATTAGTTGCCCAGACCGCGACCGGCGTCTTTCTCTTCGATTAATTCAATTTTGTAACCGTCCGGATCTTCCACAAACGCGATAACCGTAGTGCCGCCTTTTACCGGACCCGCTTCACGGGTGACGTTACCGCCGTTCTGACGGATTTTTTCGCACGCTTCAGCGGCGTTATCTACGCTAAGCGCGATGTGACCATAAGCAGTGCCGAGTTCGTATTTATCCACGCCCCAGTTGTAGGTCAGTTCAATCACCGCTTCTTCGGTTTCCGGGCCATAGCCAACAAACGCCAGTGAGTATTTGTATTCCGGGTTTTCGCTGGTACGCAGCAGTTTCATGCCCAGTACTTTGGTATAAAAATCGATGGAGCGTTGCAGATCGCCAACGCGCAGCATGGTATGAAGAAGACGCATCTTTATATCCTCAAAATGGCTAACAGATTCAAAATGTTGTTTTAGTATAGCGGCGGCTTTGCGCCGCTCGCAATGTTGGATTACAGCGTCGGGTAATCGGTATAGCCTTCCGCGCCGCCACCGTAGAAACTTTCGGCACGCTGTGGGTTAAGCTCAGCTTTGCGCTGCAAGCGGGCAACCAGATCCGGGTTCGCAATCCAGTCACGACCAAATGCCACCGCATCAATTAACCCTTTGCCGATCAGCGTTTCAGCTTTTTCTACCGTGTATGCCCCTGCGCCGATAATCGGACCGTGGAAACGGGCACGTACTTTTTCGCGGAACGCATCAGTATACGGTTCACCTCCCGCCCAATCTGGTTCTGACATATGCAGATAAGCAATGCCGCGTTTGCCCAGTTGTTCAATCAGATACAGTGCATCGACTTCTTCATTTGGGCCATTATCCGTGTTCTGGAAAGTACCGATTGGCGAAACACGAATGCCAATGCGATCGGCACCCCATTCTTCAATCCCGGCATCGACCACTTCCAGCACCAGACGTGCGCGATTTTCCACGCTGCCGCCGTACTGATCGGTACGATGGTTTGAAGAAGGAGAAAGGAACTGATGCAGTAAATAACCGTGAGCAGAGTGTAGCTCCACCAGATCAAACCCAGCTTCACGGGCGTTAGCGATGGCCTGGCGGAAATCATTGACGATGCCCGGAATCTCTTCCCGTTCCTGCACGTGGCATGGATGTTTCAACGCGGATCGCCTGACCTTTTTCATCGCGCAGAGAAGTACGCGTTCCCGCGCTAAGTGCAGAAGGCGCTACCGGTGCCTGACCGCCAGGCTGCAGGCTGGCGTGAGAAATTCGCCCCGTGTGCCAAAGCTGCACGGCCATGTGACCATTTTCAGCATGGACTCCCGCGGTGATTTTTTTCCATGCGGCAATTTGCTCCGGGCTATGGATGCCAGGCGCACCGGCATATCCTTTTGCCTGGGCAGAAATTTGCGTGGCTTCGCTAATAATCAAACCGGCACTGGCTCGTTGGCGATAGTATTCCGCCATCAACGGGGTAGGGATGTCACCCGGTTCAATACTGCGCAGACGCGTCAGCGGTGCCATAAAAATACGGTTTGCCGCCGTGATCGCGCCCACTTTCAGTGGGGAATACAGTTTTTCAGATGACATAAAGGCTCCCGGTGGTCTGGTGATAAAAAATGCCTGCTAAACGGCAGGCGTCGCAATAATGGTTTTTACATGGGCCAGCGCGTTTTCCAGTGGCTCGAAACTGCGCGAAATTTTGGCCTGCAAATTCGCGCCAAGCCACAGTGCGTAAAGCACTTGTGCCTGTTGCAGCGGTTCGCCACAAAAGGTTAAACAATGGTTCTCACGGCCATTTTCCAGCGCCTGAGAGAGCAGGGCGATTACGCCGCGAGCCCCTTTATCCATCGCGCTGCGCATATCTTCTGACAGATCGCACACTTCGGCAGAGAGTTTTACTGTCAGGCAACCACTGATGGTTCCATGTTGGCAAAACTGGTTCAGTGTTTGCTGGTAATAAGCCAGTATGCGGTCGCGGTAGTTACCTTCGCCGGATTGCAGCAACTCCGTCAGTCGCTGGTGATATGCGGCGTAATGGCGCTCAAGCATGGCAACGCCAAACGCTTCTTTAGAGTGAAAGTAGTGATAGAAGGACCCTTTCGGCACTTCAGCCGTTTTTAGTAATTCGCTTAGCCCCATCCCGGTGAATCCACGTTGCAAGCAAAGTTGCTCGCCCGTCGCCAGGAGATGTTCGCGAGTATCATGTTCGGTGTGTTTGTTCATGCGTTGGAGTGTAGTAGACCAGTCGGTCTAGTGCAAGCAAAGTTGCTACTTTGGGCATTAACAGCTTCAATAGTGGTAATAATCTTATCTGAGGAGGGCGAAGTGGCGGAGCAATTAGAGTTCTTTCCCGTCCAGAGCCCGTGCCGGGGAATTTGCCAGTCTGACGAACGCGGATTTTGTCGCGGCTGTTTTCGTAGCCGTGATGAGCGTTTTAACTGGAATAAAATGAGCGATGGCGAAAAACAAGAGGTGCTACGTCTTTGTCGGCAGCGGTTAATGCGCAAATTACGTGCAAATAAGCCAGCGTCATCAGACGAACCGGAGCAACCATCACTCTTTTGAGCCTAATCTTGCGTATACTCCTCTCATATCTGATAAGAGGAAGCGATTATGGTTCAGCGTATTACTATTGCGCCGCAAGGCCCGGAGTTTTCCCGTTTTGTGATGGGCTACTGGCGATTGATGGACTGGAATATGTCCGCCCGCCAGCTGGTCAGCTTTATTGAAGAGCATCTGGATCTCGGCGTAACTACCGTGGACCACGCTGATATTTATGGCGGCTATCAGTGCGAAGCGGCGTTTGGCGAGGCGCTGAAACTGGCACCTCATCTGCGTGAACGGATGGAAATTGTCAGCAAATGCGGTATCGCGACGACCGCGCGTGAAGAAAACGTCATTGGTCATTATATTACTGACCGCGATCACATCATTAAGAGCGCCGAACAGTCGCTGATTAATCTCGCGACCGATCATCTGGATCTGCTGTTGATCCACCGCCCGGACCCGTTAATGGATGCCGATGAAGTGGCGGACGCGTTTAAACACCTGCATCAGAGCGGCAAAGTTCGCCATTTTGGCGTATCGAACTTTACGCCTGCGCAATTTGCGCTGTTGCAATCACGCCTGCCGTTTACCCTTGCCACTAATCAGGTGGAAATATCCCCGGTGCATCAGCCGTTACTGCTGGATGGCACGCTCGACCAACTGCAACAACTGCGTGTTCGTCCGATGGCGTGGTCTTGCCTTGGTGGTGGTCGTCTGTTTAATGATGATTATTTCCAGCCTCTGCGTGATGAACTGGCTGTGGTGGCGGAGGAGTTAAACGCGGGCTCTATTGAACAGGTGGTTTACGCCTGGGTTTTACGTTTACCGTCGCAGCCGCTGCCGATAATCGGCTCCGGTAAAATTGAGCGCGTGCGAGCAGCTGTTGAAGCAGAAACCCTGAAAATGACTCGCCAACAATGGTTCCGTATCCGTAAAGCGGCACTGGGTTACGACGTACCGTAAGCACTTTTAGGAATAGCCGCCGTTCAAAAATGTGTCACTGGTTTACACTTATTCAGGAATGCACAATGAACGGAGGTCCTATGAAACGTTTTAGTCTGGCTATTCTGGCGCTGGTTGTTGCTACCGGCGCGCAAGCTGCCAGTGAAAAAGTCGAGATGAACCTCGTCACGTCGCAAGGGGTTGGGCAGTCAATTGGTAGCGTCACCATTACTGAAACCGATAAAGGTCTGGAGTTTTCGCCCGATCTGAAAGCATTACCCCCCGGTGAACATGGCTTCCATATTCATGCCAAAGGAAGCTGCCAGCCAGCTACCAAAGATGGCAAAGCCACAGCGGCGGAATCCGCAGGCGGGCATCTTGATCCACAAAATACCGGTAAACATGAAGGGCCAGAAGGTGCTGGGCACTTAGGCGATCTGCCTGCGCTGGTTGTCAATAATGACGGCAAAGCAACCGATGCCGTCATCGCGCCTCGTCTGAAATCACTGGATCAAGTCAAAGATAAAGCGCTGATGATCCACGTTGGTGGCGATAATATGTCCGATCAACCTAAACCGCTGGGCGGTGGCGGTGAACGCTATGCCTGCGGTGTAATTAAGTAATTAAGAGGCCAGCGTACCTTGCGGCGGAGCTTGCTCAAGTTGCGAAAGCGAGCAGTACAGCCGCCAGACAATTGCCGCCAGCTCCTGGGCGGCAGGTTGATGATGACGGGCAAGGCTGTCGCAAATCCGCTGTAATTCTGCAAGTGTGGCCGCCAGTGATTTTTGCTGAACGCCACGCTCACTCATCACTCCACGTAACAATGAAATACAGTTATCCCGTACTCGCGATAACGGATCGGAACGCGATTCCCATTCGCGCAATTGCCAGACAACATGAGAACAGTTCAACAACACCACCCCCCAGCGTAATAACCAACGGCGAGCCAGCGCATCCTGGCTGTTACTTAACTGACTGACGTGATGATAAGTGAGTGATTCAAAATCGCTTTCACTCAGTGTTGGATGGCGGCTTAGCTGATCGACAAAATCCCGGCGCAGCGCGCGAATATGACGACGGCTTTTACGAGCATCCGACCCTGGACGCAAAATGGCGAACGCTAACCACGCCAGCGCGACACCAACGATTTTTGCCAAATTATCGTTAAGAAAATCAGCAAAATCATACACCGGGGGATTAGTGACAGCGATAAACGACCCCATAAATACAATCAGTTGCCCCCACAGTGCGGCAAATTTGGGCATCTGCAATTTAAGAAGCTGCATCGTCGCCAGCAGTGGAAAGAGAAACAGTAAAAATTGCCACAGATCGCTAATCTGGACCATCAGGCCAAATTTGACCACAAAGCTAAATAGCGAAAGTAACACTAGCGTGCGCATTAGCAGTGACAAGGACTTAAACGGTGCCGTGACGGCGGAGTAGAGTACGCAGCTAATTGCGGCCAGTGTTAATGCATTGGCACCGGCATCCCATTGTGAAGCGATACTCCATGCGCCAATTATCATCAATGTACAAAATGTTCGTAGTCCGCTCCACATAGCTTCGGCGTTATCGGTATGACGTGCCAGGCCGGATGTCCGTGGGAGTTTGGCATGATCATCTACGCCGCTTTGCAGACGATGTAATTCCTGACTGCTTTGCAGATAAAGATGGCAAAAATAGCGTAGTCGCTGCCAGAAGGCGACGTGCCGGTAGTCGGCGACGTTGGTCGGGCGTAGCGGGGCAATAATACGTGCGACGGTGTAAACATCTGTTTGCGAACTGGCGAGCGCCGTCAGCAACTGTTCGAGAATTTCTCGTGTGGCACCTGGCGGTGAGGGCCAGTTGAGCAACATACGTCGCAGGCTGGAAATGACGCTGGTCATACGTAATTGCTGGTGGAGCAGCGCATTAAGGCGCGCGTTTTGCTGGCGAAAACGATAGTGACTCCAGAAAGCCTGGATTCGTAGCAAATTCATGGTCAGTATCTGCCCAATCACCCCTTCATGCGCTGTACGAATGGCATCGGTTGTTTCAGGTTGCCAGAGCAAACTGGCATGTTCCAGTAATCGGGCATGCATGTTTTTCAATGCGGTTAAAAGGGCCGTAGCATCGGAACTGCTCGGCAGGATCATCATCATCATGCCACCGCACAAAATACCGACTATCACCTCGCAAACGCGCGCCTGAGCAATATCCCACAGCTGGCTGGCCTCAGTAATATTGACCATCGGAAAGGCGATGATGGCAGCCGTGTAACCCGCCAGTTGAAATGCATACGCGACGTTATTCGTGAAGTGCGCACAGGCCCAGGTACAAAAGCCAATCCATGCTGACATACTCAATAGAAAAAACCACGGCTCGTTGAGCGTATGTCCGGCAAGAAGCAATGCCGCGATGGCTCCCAGCAAACTACCCGCGATGCGTCCGAGGCTTTTGCTGATGACACCGCCAACGGTGGGGAAGCTAACCACCGCTGCCGAGGTCATCGCCCAATAGGGCTCATCGAGATTTAAATAATAGGCAACTGTCAGCGCCAGACACATGGCAAGGGTATTACGTAACGCATAACGCCATTGCGCCAGCGTTGCCCTGAACCAGGGCAAATTGCGCAAGGACCATGACGATGCGTTCATTATTCACCTACGGCAATGCTACAGGTGGTGCCCGACACCAGCGTGACATCGCCTGGGACTTTGTCCAGCGCAAAGCGGACCGGAACACGTTGGGCGAGGCGAACCCAGGGGACGTTAGGTTTCACATCCGGAATAAGGCTTGAGTCACTTTCAACGCTCTGATCATAAATCGCCCGACCGATACTGGAAACGTGACCCTGTAACGTTTTGTTATCACTATAGAGGGTAATTTGTGCTGGTGCCCCTTCACGGATATGGCGCAATTTGGTTTCTTCAAAATAACCAATGACGTAAAACGAGTGGCTGTCGACAAGGGCAAACAGCGGTTTCCCGGTGTCAGCGTAATCGCCGATGCGGGTAGTAAGATTAGTCACCCATCCGCTCACCGGGGCGCGAATTTCCGTTTGCGCCAGTTGCCATTGTGCCTGTTTCAACGTCGCCTGTGCGGCATCAACACTGGCCTGCATCGCTTTAACATTGAGGTTAGCGGTATCGAGTTCTTCGGCAGAAATAAAATTTTGTGAGAGATGGCGACGACGATTCGCTTCGTTATTGGCTTTTGCGAGGTCAGATTGCGCTTTCGCCAGCTGAGCCTGTGCGTTCAGCTCGGCGATCTGAAAGGGCGTTTTATCGATCGTGAGCAGAAGATCCCCCGCGTTAACCAGCTGGTTGTCTTTTATATTCAGCTCAACAATACGTCCCGACACCTGTGGGGTGATAGAAACCTGTTCTGCGCGTATTTTCCCGTCGCGTGTCCACGGAGATTGCATGTAATAATTCCACAGCCACCATCCGGCAAGAACCGCAACTACCGCTACAATGATTGTTGAGAAATACTTAATTGTTTTAATTGACATAGTTACCACGCAATCAGTATTGCCAGGGCAAGGCAAACGCAAATCGCAAACAGCGATAAATCCATTAACAAGGGATGCCAGATGTCACCGGCGTAGATCCAGCCACGAAGCAGGCGGTGTACGACAAGCCAGATGACGAATCCAAACGCGAAGGCTTTGAAAAACGGAGGAAAGTAGACGGACGCACCGAACACCAGATCTTGTAAGGGCAATCCTGTTGCATTGAGCATAAACTTCACAAAGTAGATTCCTTTACGACCGAATATATTGCGTTAGATTAATAAATATTCTTTAAGTGCGAAAAATTTACGCGCAATTTCTGAAAAATATGTCTGACGGTAACCAAATGCAGCAATACATTTGTTTTAGCAATACAATTGCTGCACACTATTCTAAAAGCCGCATAATATCTTAGCAAGCTAATTATAAGGAGATGAAATTGGAATCGCCACTAGGTTCTGATCTGGCACGGTTGGTGCGCATATGGCGTGCTCTGATAGACCATCGCCTGAAACCGCTGGAGTTAACACAAACCCATTGGGTTACGTTACACAATATCCATCAGTTACCTCCAGACCAGTCGCAAATTCAACTGGCAAAAGCGATTGGCATCGAGCAGCCATCACTGGTCCGTACTCTGGACCAACTGGAAGAAAAAGGGTTAATTTCGCGTCAAACTTGTGCCAGCGATCGTCGGGCTAAACGTATTAAACTGACGGAAAAGGCAGAGCCGCTGATCAGCGAAATGGAAGCTGTTATTAACAAAACCCGCGCGGAAATTTTACATGGCATCTCCGCAGAGGAACTGGAACAACTGATTAAGCTCATCGCAAAACTTGAGCATAATATCATTGAGTTACAGGCCAAAGGGTGAAATAAAGGGGGCGTGTGGTCAGTAACCTGACCACACGCAAACTTATTTAGCGCGGGGAAACGGTCACCTGACTGCCATTGCTGGCCAGTACGACACGTTGGCCCGGAGAGAAACGAGTGTTGCCTTGTTTCTGTACCACCATGATGGTATTACCATCGTCTTTACGAATTTCCAGCTCGACACCCTGCGTTTTGTTCATTGCACTCTGTACGCCCTGACCGGCTACGCCACCTGCAACAGCGCCTGCAGCAGTAGCCAGAGAACGCCCGGTTCCGCCACCAACAGTATTCCCCAGGAAACCACCAAGAACAGCACCGCCAATTGCGCCGATAACGTTGGAATCATCACCGCCCTGAATCTGTACCGGACGTACGTTAACGATGGTGCCATAGCTGACATTCTGTACTTGTTTCGCTTCAGAAGCGGTATAAACATCCCCTGACAGGGTGTCGTTATTAACACAACCGACAAGAGACAGACCTACCATTGAAACAACCAATACGCGTTTAATCATTGAAAAATCTCCTGTTCACCATGAAACGCCACGCAAGCATCCCTCATGGTCAAAGTATATGGCATATGTGAATCCATGGTTACATGTTCTACCAAATATGAGCAAATCATAATGAAAGTAGGATCAACCAATTATAAACAAAACATTCATGATGATTATTGATTTGAAGATAATGTTTTACTACCAACGGTAAAAATCGGTCATTCCGCATAGTATTCACGAAAAGTTTATGTTTGAGTGGTGCGCAAACGTCAGATTGAAAAAGGATGAACTATGAAATCGGGCCGCTTTATTGGCGTTATGTCAGGCACCAGCCTTGATGGTGTTGATGTTGTGTTGGCGACAATTGATGAACACCGGGTCGCACAGCTGGCAAGTTTGAGCTGGCCGATCCCGGTGTCTCTGAAACAGGCTGTACTGGATATTTGCCAGGGCCAGCAGCTTACACTTTCGCAGTTTGGACAGCTTGATACTCAACTCGGGCGACTTTTTGCTGATGCGATCAATGCCTTGCTTAAGGAACAAAACCTGCAGGCGAAAGATATCGTTGCGATCGGCTGTCACGGTCAAACCGTCTGGCATGAACCGACGGGCGTGGCACCACACACTTTACAGATTGGCGATAACAATCAAATTGTGGCACGCACCGGAATTACGGTTGTCGGTGATTTTCGCCGTCGAGATATTGCCTTGGGAGGACAAGGCGCACCGCTGGTACCTGCGTTCCATCATGCGCTGCTGGCTCATCCAACCGAGCGACGAATGGTGCTCAATATTGGTGGCATCGCCAATCTGTCACTGCTCATTCCTGGGCAGCCGGTAGGGGGCTACGATACCGGCCCTGGTAACATGCTGATGGATGCCTGGATCTGGCGTCAGGCAGGTAAACCTTACGATAAAGATGCCGAGTGGGCACGGGCGGGTAAAGTCATTCTCCCACTGCTGCAAAATATGCTCAGCGACCCGTATTTCTCGCAACCTGCACCGAAAAGCACCGGACGCGAATACTTTAACTACGGCTGGCTGGAGCGCCATTTGCGCCATTTTCCGGGTGTTGATCCCCGTGATGTACAGGCGACACTGGCAGAACTCACCGCCGTGACCATTTCTGAACAAGTTTTGTTGAGCGGTGGCTGCGAACGATTGATGGTATGTGGTGGAGGAAGTCGTAATCCGCTACTCGTGGCGCGTCTGGCGGCATTACTGCCAGGCATAGAAGTCACCACCACCGATGCCGTTGGCATTAGTGGCGATGACATGGAAGCATTGGCTTTCGCCTGGCTTGCCTGGCGGACGCTGGCGGGATTACCAGGAAATCTGCCTTCCGTCACTGGCGCAAGCCAGGAGACGGTACTGGGGGCTATTTTCCCCGCTAACCTGTGATATCAGAGTTAACTGAATTTTTCTTACCGCGTCTGCCGTTACACTTGGAACGTTAGGGAGGGCGTATTGCCCTCCGGACCAGGAAAGTCTTCGGGATATGTCTATGAAAAAACTGTTACTGATCTGTTTGCCGGTCCTTCTCACCGGCTGTAGCGCGTTCAATCAACTGGTTGAGCGCATGCAAACCGATACGCTGGAATACCAGTGTGATGAAAAACCGTTGACGGTCAAACTGAATAATCCGCGCCAGGAAGTCAGTTTTGTTTACGATAATCAACTACTGCATCTCAAACAGGGCATTTCTGCGTCTGGTGCACGTTACACCGACGGTATCTATGTTTTCTGGTCGAAAGGCGAGGAAGCGACTGTCTATAAACGCGACCGCATCGTACTGAATAACTGTCAGTTACAAAATCCACAGCGTTGAGATTTTTCCAGGGGCGGCGCACAATAGCGTCACCCACTGACAATCCGTAAAGAAAACCATGTCTGATAACGACGAATTGCAGCAAATCGCGCATCTGCGCCGTGAATACACCAAAGGCGGATTACGCCGCCGCGATCTTCCCGCCGATCCATTAACCCTTTTTGAACGCTGGCTCTCTCAGGCGTGTGAAGCCAAACTGGCGGACCCTACCGCGATGGTGGTCGCTACCGTGGATGAACATGGTCAGCCTTATCAGCGCATCGTTTTACTCAAACATTACGACGAAAAAGGCATGGTGTTTTACACCAACCTTGGCAGCCGAAAAGCACATCAAATCGAAAATAATCCGCGTGTTAGCCTGTTGTTCCCGTGGCATACCCTTGAGCGCCAGGTGATGGTGACCGGTAAAGCGGAACGACTTTCGACTCTCGAAGTGATGAAATATTTTCATAGTCGCCCACGTGATAGCCAGATTGGTGCATGGGTTTCGAAGCAGTCCAGTCGCATTTCTGCCCGCGGTATCCTTGAAAGTAAATTCCTGGAGCTGAAGCAGAAGTTTCAACAGGGCGAAGTGCCATTGCCGAGTTTTTGGGGCGGTTTTCGCGTCAGCCTTGAACAGATTGAGTTCTGGCAGGGCGGTGAGCATCGCCTGCATGACCGCTTTTTGTACCAGCGTGAAAATGATGCGTGGAAGATTGATCGTCTTGCCCCCTGAAAAGATGCAAAAATCTTGCTTTAATCGCTGGTACTCCTGATTCTGGCACTTTATTCTATGTCTCTTTCGCATCTGGCGAAAAGTCGTGTACCGGCAAAGGTGCAGTCGTTATATACATGGAGATTTTGATGGCAAGCAGTAACTTGATTAAACAATTGCAAGAGCGGGGGCTGGTAGCCCAGGTGACGGACGAGGAAGCGTTAGCAGAGCGACTGGCGCAAGGCCCGATCGCGCTCTATTGCGGCTTCGATCCTACCGCTGACAGCTTGCATTTGGGGCATCTTGTTCCATTGTTATGCCTGAAACGCTTCCAGCAGGCGGGCCACAAGCCGGTTGCGCTGGTAGGCGGCGCGACGGGGCTGATTGGCGACCCGAGCTTCAAAGCTGCTGAGCGTAAGCTGAACACCGAAGAAACTGTTCAGGAATGGGTGGACAAAATCCGCAAGCAGGTTGCCCCGTTCCTCGATTTCGACTGTGGAGAAAACTCTGCTATCGCGGCGAACAACTATGACTGGTTCGGCAATATGAATGTGCTGACCTTCCTGCGCGATATTGGCAAACACTTCTCCGTTAACCAGATGATCAACAAAGAAGCGGTTAAGCAGCGTCTCAACCGTGAAGATCAGGGGATTTCGTTCACTGAGTTTTCCTACAACCTGTTGCAGGGTTATGACTTCGCCTGTCTGAACAAACAGTACGGTGTGGTGCTGCAAATTGGTGGTTCTGACCAGTGGGGTAACATCACTTCTGGTATCGACCTGACCCGTCGTCTGCATCAGAATCAGGTGTTTGGCCTGACCGTTCCGCTGATCACCAAAGCAGACGGCACCAAATTTGGTAAAACTGAAGGCGGCGCAGTCTGGTTGGATCCGAAGAAAACCAGCCCGTACAAATTCTACCAATTCTGGATCAACACTGCGGATGCGGACGTTTACCGCTTCCTGAAGTTCTTCACCTTTATGAGCATTGAAGAGATCAACGCGCTGGAAGAAGAAGATAAAAACAGTGGTAAAGCACCGCGCGCCCAGTATGTACTGGCGGAACAGGTGACACGTCTGGTTCACGGTGAAGAAGGTTTGCAGGCGGCAAAACGTATTACCGAATGCCTGTTCAGCGGTTCCTTGAGTGCGCTGAGTGAAGCGGACTTCGAACAGCTGGCGCAGGACGGCGTACCGATGGTTGAGATGGAAAAAGGCGCAGACCTGATGCAGGCGCTGGTCGATTCTGAACTGCAACCTTCCCGTGGTCAAGCTCGTAAAACTATCGCCTCCAATGCCATCACCATTAACGGTGAAAAACAGTCCGATCCTGAATACTTCTTTAAAGAAGAAGATCGTCTGTTTGGTCGTTTTACCTTACTGCGTCGCGGCAAAAAGAATTACTGTCTGATTTGCTGGAAATAATGCATTAAGTGGAAAGGGGGAGTGAGAAATCACTCCCCCTGGTTTTTATACAGGGAACATGATGAAAAATATTCTCGCTATCCAGTCTCACGTTGTTTATGGTCATGCGGGTAACAGTGCGGCAGAGTTTCCGATGCGCCGCCTGGGCGCGAACGTCTGGCCGTTGAACACCGTTCAATTTTCTAATCACACTCAATACGGCAAATGGACTGGCTGCGTGATGCCGCCCAGCCATTTAACCGAAATTGTGCAAGGCATTGCCGCCATTGATAAATTACACACCTGTGATGCCGTATTAAGTGGCTATCTGGGTTCGGCGGAGCAGGGTGAACATATCCTCGGTATCGTTCGTCAGGTGAAAGCAGCGAATCCGCAGGCGAAATATTTTTGCGATCCGGTAATGGGTCATCCGGAAAAAGGCTGTATCGTTGCACCGGGTGTCGCAGAGTTTCATGTGCGTCACGGTTTGCCTGCCAGCGATATCATTGCGCCGAATCTGGTTGAGCTGGAGATACTCTGTGAGCATCCGGTAAATAACGTCGAAGAAGCGGTTCTGGCAGCGCGTGAACTCATTGCGCAAGGGCCACAAATTGTGTTGGTTAAACACCTGGCGCGGGCTGGCTACAGCCGTGACCGTTTTGAAATGCTGCTGGTTACCGCCGATGAAGCCTGGCATATCAGCCGTCCGCTGGTGGATTTTGGTATGCGCCAACCGGTAGGTGTCGGTGATGTGACGAGCGGTTTACTGCTGGTGAAACTGCTTCAGGGGGCAACGCTGCAGGAGGCCCTGGAACATGTGACCGCTGCAGTATACGAAATCATGGTGACCACCAAAGCAATGCAGGAATATGAGCTGCAAGTGGTTGCTGCTCAGGATCGTATTGCCAAACCAGAACATTATTTCAGCGCAACAAAGCTCTGAAATATCTCATTTCGGCCCACAACAACCTGTGGGCCGATGGCTATTACTTTAAGCCTTCCGCTGACAGCGCGTCTTGTACTTCCGGACGTTCAGCCATACGTTGCATAAATGCCGCGATGTGCTCTAACCCTTCCAGATTCAGTTTCACCGCGTATGCCCAGCGCAGAACCGTAAACAGATAGGCATCGGCAATCGTAAATCGTTGCCCGCAGATCCAGTGCTCATCCTTCAGTGCATCGTTCACATATTGCAGTTTCTTCTCCAGCTGCGCGCGAACAGTGGGTTTGTACTCTTCCGGTGTATCAGGACGAAACAGAGGCGTGAAACCTTTATGCAGCTCGGTGGCGATGTAATTCAGCCATTCGATGGTTTTATAGCGGGAAATACTGTTTACCGGTGCCAGCAACTGGCGGTCGGGGACGCTGTCGGCAAGATACTGCATAATTGCTACGCCTTCCGTCAGCAAAGTACCATCGTCCAGCAGCAATGCAGGCACCTGTCCCTTAGGGTTAACGGCAAAGTAATCGTCACCGTTTTCGAGACGTTTTTTCATTAAATCCACACTGACGAGCGTAAAATCCTTTCCGCTCTCACGCAGGGTGATATGGGAAGCGAGAGAGCAGGCGCCCGGTTTGTAGAACAATTTCATCGGTAACTCCTTTTGTCTGTGGTTTAAAGTATGGTAGTGCGTTGCTGAACAAAAAAAAAGCCGCTAACGAAAAGTTAGCGGCTTGTAAAAGAGTTTCCCTGAATTTTACGCTACAGCAGCTTTCGCCGCTTTGTCTGCAGCGTCATCCTGCGTCATGCGGTGCAGTTTCGGCGCGGTCAGCAGCATCAGTACTGCAATAACGGCAGTAGCGACACCAATCTGCAAGAATACGCGACCATAGACTTCCAGTGACATCAGTGGATCGGTAACGTTATCCGGCACAGCCATCATACCCGCAACATAACCACCAATCAGGTTTGCACCGGCAGTGGTCAGGAACCAGCTACCCATAATGAAGCCCATCAGACGCTGCGGAACGAGTTGTGCAACCATTGCCAGACCCAGACCAGAGATCATAAGTTCCCCGATACTCTGCAGGCCATAGCTTGCGACCAGCCAGCTTACAGACACGATACCTGCGTCAGACGCGAATTTTGCACCCAGCGGCAGAATCAGGAACGCACCAGAACACATCACCATACCGATTGCAAACTTAGTTGGCATCGGCAGGGTATCGCCCATCTTGTTATAGATAGCGGCCAGAATCGGGCTACCAATGATGATCCAGAACGGGTTCAGTGCCTGATACTGCTCAGGTTCTACGGCCAGGCCCAGAATGGTGTGTTCAACGTTACGAATCGCAAAGAAGTTCAGTGACGTTGGCATCTGGCTGTACAGCACGAAGAAGATAATGGCTTCGAGCATCAGGATGAAGGCAACGATCATTTTACGACGCGCAGCACCTTTCATCGCGAAGGCTTCTTTACCGAAGATAACCACGATACCAAAGGCAACAACGCCCAGCGCCATACGCGCAACTTCCTGATTGTGCAGCAGCCAGGTGGCGATAGCGATCAGCGCCACAACACCAATAATGGTCAGCAGCAGGTTACGGTAGTTGATAGGCTCGAAGTCTGGTTTTGAACCGTACTGTTTAACCCAGCGTTGGCAGAAGGCGAAGTTAACGATAGTGATCAGCAGACCGACTACGCTCAACGCAAACGCAACACTCCAGCCGTATTTCGCGGCCAGCCACGGGGTGGCGATCATAGAGAAGAAAGAGCCGATGTTGACGGACATGTAGTACATGGTGAATGCACCGTCCAGACGCGGGTCGTTTTTCTCATAGCATGTAGAAAGCAGAGAAGACGGGTTAGCTTTAAACAGGCCGTTACCGACCGCAATAGCCGCCATACCCATATAAACGATACCGGCGTCGTGACCAGACCAGGCAACCAGAGCATAACCAATCGCCAGCACAATAGCGCCAAGCATAATTACGCGTTTAGTACCCAGTACTTTGTCACCTAACCAGCCGCCGATAGCGACCAGACCATAAACCAGAGCACTAAAGGAAGAGAAAAGGGTGATTGAATCCGCTTCAGACATACCCAGTTGTTTAACCAGGTAAACAGCCATAATTCCTTGTAGGCCGTAATAACCAAAACGTTCCCATAACTCAATCGAGAAGATGAGATAGAACGCCTTCGGTTGTTTGAAAGCGTTCAAACTGACGCTTTCAGTTGGTTTTTGGTTTGCAGTGGACACTTTTACCTCTTTTTTTACATCCCATATTAACGGGGGTGCTTTCTCGCGTTATGCCTAAAAAACATACGCGCAATTGTTATAGTGGGAGGGGAAACGGCAGGTAATGTTCACTATCTTGCACTTTCAGACAAGTCCTTTGTAATAATCTGTTACATATAACTGAGGCGGGGAATTCAACCATTCCGGGAAATGTTATCCAGCGTTAAATTTTTCAAAAAACGTAACGGCAGATTTTTTCACTACCCTGAGAGGGGGATGATGGCTTAACGGCGATATGTTCTGCTATTTAGCGTTTTTCCTAGTGAGATAGTCCAGTTTCTGAAAAATAGCCAGTGTAATGTTTTGTAGGTCAATATTTGTTGCGTGTGTAAATTTAAATGATTTTAACCTAGTTCTTGCAATGTTTTTACATTGCCACAGCATCGTGATCTTGATCACGAATGAATAGAAAATTTCGCTATTAAAAAAACAATTAACCTGCATTTTTGGTTATCCGCAAACGGATTACCTGATGATAACGCTAAGCAATGGCATCATTGACGTTAAAAAGATGTTTTAAAAGAGGATAAAGAAAGGTTATCAATGGGGTAATCGGTGTTACCCCTTTTCTTCAGATGTCAACTTTCTCTTTGTATTCACAAAGATCTTCAATAATACAAGAGCCACAGCGAGGCTTGCGGGCAATACAGGTATAACGCCCGTGCAGGATCAACCAATGGTGGCAGTCGACTTTAAACTCTGCCGGAACCACTTTCAGTAGCTTTTCTTCTACCTGTTCGACGTTTTTCCCCGGCGCAAATTGAGTACGATTACAAACGCGGAAAATGTGCGTGTCGACAGCAATAGTCGGCCAGCCGAATGCGGTGTTTAATACGACGTTGGCTGTTTTACGACCTACACCAGGCAGGGCTTCAAGCGCAGCACGATCTTCAGGCACCTCGCCATTATGCTGTTCCAGTAAGATACGGCAGGTTTTGATGATATTTTCTGCTTTGCTGTTATAAAGGCCAATAGTTTTGATATAGTTTTTCACCCCTTCGACGCCCAGCTCAAGCATCGCTGCAGGCGTATTCGCTACCGGGTAAAGTTTTGCCGTCGCCTTATTAACGCTGACATCGGTGGCCTGAGCGGAAAGCAGCACGGCAATCAGCAATTCAAAAGGCGAACTGAAATTAAGCTCAGTAGTGGGATGAGGATTGTTCTCACGCAGGCGGGTGAGGATCTCCAGGCGTTTTGCTTTGTTCATCAGACATTCCCTGTTTCACCGTTTGGCAATGCACCTTCGGCAGCTGCTTCAGCACGGCGCTTTTTCATTCTTTCATCAATCAGGTATTTTCCTGCCAGCATCAGTCCCAGGCCAATAAATGCACCTGGTGGCAGCATTGCCAGCAGGAAAGGGGAGTCGGTGTGGAAAATCTCCACGCGTAATACTTTGGCCCAGCTACCTAACAGCGCATCTGCACCGTCAAACAACGTGCCATTGCCGATAATTTCGCGTAGTGAACCCAGCACGAACATGGCGCAGGTTGCGCCCATACCAATTGAAAAGCCGTCCAGTGCCGAAAGCGCCGGACCTTTTTTTGCGGCGAAGGCTTCAGCGCGGCCCACAACGATACAGTTAGTGACAATCAGCGGAATAAAAATCCCTAACGATTGATACAGACCAAAGGCGTAGGCGTTGATCAGCATCTGTACAGCGCTGACCACCGAGGCGATGATCATCACGTAAATGGGAATGCGGATCTCGGCTGGGGTCCAGTGGCGCAGCGTCGAAATGGTCAGATTGGTCAGCGTCAGCACCAGCGTTGTCGCAAGTCCTAAACCCAGGGCGTTGGTGGCAGTGGACGTGACCGCCAGCAGCGGACAAAGGCCGAGCAACTGGACCAGCGCAGAGTTGTTTTTCCACAACCCCTGAACAATAACGTCTTTAATTTCGCTCACGCTTTATTCTCCACAGGCAGGAAGTTGAGAAAGTTGTGCCGGTAACGTCTGCGCGTACAATCCGGCGCGTTTTACCGCATTTACCACCGCGCGCGGAGTAATCGTCGCGCCGGTGAACTGGTCGAAATCACCACCATCTTTCTTCACCGCCCAGTGCGCATCATCCGCACCACTGATTTTTTTACCCGCAAAATGGGTGATCCAGTCAGAAAGGCGCAGTTCGATTTTATCGCCAAGCCCTGGCGTTTCGTGGTGCTCTGTCACGCGCGTGCCTAGTACCGTGCCGTTAAAATCGGCTCCCACCAGCAGCTGAATCGCACCAGAATAGCCATCTGGCGCGGTTGCTTCCAGAACGGCGGCTACCGGTTTGTCATCCTGTTTGGCGATGTAAACCCGATGCTCACCTTTACCTAACTCTGGCGCAGTTACCAGATAGCAACTCTGTGCCAGCGCATTGTTATAGCGTTCGGCTGGCAGCACCTGATCAAATAACGCCTTTTGTTGCAGACTGGCCTGTTCAGCAATTGTCGTTTTGGTCATCTGGTTGATGGCCGCAGTTAACCCTGTAGAACCCGCTGCAAATAGTGCCAGTGTAATGCCGTGTTTTCGGATAGTTTTCAGCATGGTTTACCCTTTGCGATGGCCGTAGACGCGCGGACGCGTGTAGTAATCGATCAGAGGAACCGTGATGTTCGCCAGCAGGACGGCAAAAGCCACGCCGTCAGGATAGCCGCCGAAACTGCGGATCAACCAGACTAATAAACCCGCCAGCGCGCCGAAAATAAGACGACCACGATTGGTCGTAGAAGCGGTAACCGGGTCAGTCAAAATAAAGAATGCGCCGAGCATGGTCGCTCCAGACAGCAGATGAATTTGCGGTGCTGCCAGTGTTTCTGGTGAGAACAACCAGCCCAACGTTGCGCATAACGCCAGCGTTACTAAGAAGCTGAGGGGAATATGCCAGCGAATCGCTTTCTGCCATAGCAACCACACGCCGCCAGCCAGCCAGGCGAGATTCACCCATTGCCAGCCTGCACCCGCGAGAATACCGCTGTAGATAGGATATTGCATAATCTGTTCAACCGAATGACCGGCGCGGACAGAGGTTTTGAATGTATCCAGCGGTGTTGCCTGACTTATGCCATCAATACCTAAGCGTAGTGTGTTCATATCATTGCCACTGGTGGTATGACCGCTGAAAATAACCTGTACGGCGTCGATAAAACCAGGGATGTTGACCGCAATGTCATGCGGCGGTAACCAGCTGGTCATCTGCACCGGGAAGGAGATCAGTAAGACCACATAACCAATCATTGCCGGATTAAACGGGTTTTGCCCCAGACCGCCATACAACTGTTTAGCGATGATCACCGCAAACACCGTACCCAGTACGACCATCCACCATGGCGCGAGGGGGGGAATACTTACCGCCAGCAATAAGCCTGTCAGCAATGCTGAGTTATCTTTCAACGTTGCGGCTACTGATTGCTTGCGTAGTTTGAGTACGAGAGCTTCGGCTAACAGAGCACTGACCGACGCCAACAGGATCTGAACGAGAGTACCCCAACCAAAAAACCACACTTGCGCTGCGATTCCTGGCACGGCTGCGAGCAACACCAACAGCATAATGCGCGATGTTTGGCGCTGGTTATGGGTATAAGGGGAGCTAGCTATTCTGAATACCATTTAGTCCTCGTTTACAACCTTTTGCTGGGCGGCTTTTTTGGCCTGAACGCGGGCAATAGCCGCGGCAACTGCCGCTTTGCGCGGATCAACCTGTTCTTCTGGTACCGCATTAGCCTGTTGCTGTTCCCGCTTGCGTGCTTTGGCGCGTGCAATAGCCGCTTCGACGGCAGCTTTGCGCGGATCAACCTGTTCTTCTGGCTCCGCATTAGCCTGTTGCTGTTCCAGTTTGCGCGCTTTGGCACGGGCAATAGCGGCTTCGACGGCAGCTTTGCGCGGATCGACCTGTTGTTCTGGTTCCGCATTAGCCTGTTGCTGTTCCAGCTTGCGTGCTTTGGCACGGGCAATAGCGGCTTCGACGGCGGCTTTTCGCGGATCGACCTGTTCTTCTGGTTCCGCATTAGCCTGTTGCTGTTCCAGCTTGCGCGCTTTGGCGCGGGCGATAGCGGCTTCAACTGCGGTTTTACGTGGATCAGCAACGGTTGCTGCGTCGTTAGTTTGCTGCAGTTCTGCCTGTTTCGCTCTGGCTTGCGCTTTACGGGCTTCCCGTGCTGCAATAATTGCGCTGTTATCCGGGCGTTCGCCCGCTTTAATCACAATAGGCTGTGTAGCCTGGGCCTGTTTCTCTTTCACCCGCGCCAGAGCGGCAGCAATCGCATCTTTATCTTTGGCTGCAGGTTGAACGGCTGCGCTCTTATGTCGTTCAAGGCGAGCCGCTTTTTCGCGCTCCAGACGAGCCTGGCGCGCTTCGAAACGCGCTTTGGCTTCTGCGGCGCGCTTTTCTTCCTGACGAATAGCCGCAATTTCAGCTTTTTCCTGACGGAAATATTGCACCAGGGGAATATTGCTCGGGCAAACCCACGCGCAAGCCCCACATTCAATGCAGTCGGCAATGTTATGCGAGGTGGCTTTATCGTGTTGCTGACCTTTGCTGAACCAGTACAACTGTTGCGGCAAAAGATCCGCAGGGCAGGCGTCAGCACAGGCGCTACAACGGATGCAATTTTGTTCTTCCTGTGGTTCGCCAAGCTCATTGGCAGAGGGAGCCAACAGACAGTTGGTAATCTTTACGACCGGGACATCCAGCCATGGCAAGGTAAAGCCCATTAGCGGGCCGCCCATAATCACCATTTGATCGGCAGAGGGGCAGAATCCGGCATCATTCAATAAATGACGCACTGGCGTACCCAGCCGTGCCCAGACGTTGCCCGGGCGTGCGATTGCTTCGCCAGTCAGGGTCACGACACGCTCGGTAATCGGTTCGCCATCGATAACGGCACGTTTCACTGCATAAGCAGTGCCGACGTTTTGCATTAATACGCCGATATCGGATGAACGCCCGCCATGTGGAACCTGCTTCCCGGTCAGAATGTAGGTTAATTGTTTAGCACCGCCAGAAGGATATTTGGTTGGAATCACCCGCAGAGAAATATCGTGAGAGTCCGCCAGCACCGCGCGCAGCATGGAAATCGCCTGCGGTTTGTTATCTTCAATGCCGATAAGAATTTCGCGTGGCTGCAGAATATGCGCAAGAATGCGAATACCCTCTACGACCTGAGCCGCGCAATCCTGCATCAAACGGTCATCGGCGGTAATGTACGGCTCGCACTCAGCAGCGTTGATAATCAACGTTTCAATCTTATCTCCGCCGCCCTGCAATTTAACGCCTGTCGGGAATCCCGCACCACCCAGCCCGGCAACACCAAACTGATGAATGCGCTCGATTAACTCTTCGCGACTGCGAGAGCGATAATCGTCCCAGCCGTCGCGCGGGATCCAGCAGTCTTCGCCATCGGCATCAATAATCACGCTTAATTCAGCTAAAGCTGAAGGATGAGCCGTAGAGTGGGGCGCAATAGCCGTAACGGTACCCGAGGTGGGCGCGTGAACTGGCAGCATTTTGCCGCGTCCACGGGTAAGCGGCTGGCCGCGCAGTACTTTATCGCCGACGCTAACGCACAACTCACCTTCAGCGCCAATATGTTGTTTCAGTGGTATGACAAAACGCTGCGCCAGTGGTACCTGGCGCAGGGGCGTACCGTTGGACTGGGTTTTCATCTCCGGTGGATGGATGCCGCCGTTGAAATCCCAGATTTTATTTTTTCTGAATGCAGAGAATAACTTAAGCATGGTGTTCCACGGGAATGATACGCACGGGAATGGTGTTCAGATCCCATTTCCAGGAGTCAGGTGTTTCTGCAACCGGTTGCAACGAGATGCAGTGCGTCGGGCACGGATCAACACATAAATTGCAGCCCGTACAGAGATCACTCATTACCGTATGCATGGCGCGGGTAGCGCCAACGATGGCGTCTACCGGACACGCCTGAATACATTTAGTGCAGCCAATACAGTTATTTTCATCAATAAACGCCACCATCCGCGCAGGCGTTAGCTCTTGCGCTTCGCCATCCAGCGGCTGTGGCTCGACATTAAGCAACTCAGCAATTTTTAGCATCACAGCTTCGCCACCTGGGGCGCAGCGGTTAATTTTTTCACCGTTACAGCTGATGGCTTCCGCGTAGGGGCGACAGCCGGGATAACCGCATTGACCACACTGGCTCTGCGGTAAGATTTCGTCAATTTTCTCAACGACCGGATCGTCTTCCACCGCAAAACGGCGGGAGGCATAACCCAGAATGGCGCCGAACGCCAGGCCCAGCAGGCTCACGGCGGCAACGGCAATCCAGATAGCATTCATTACAACTTCACCAAACCACTAAAGCCCATAAAGGCCAGAGACATAAGACCTGCGGTAATTAACGCAATGGCATTACCGCGAAAAGGTGCCGGGACATCAGCCACAGCAAGGCGTTCGCGGATGGCGGCGAAGAGCACCATCACCAGCGAGAAACCGACAGCGGCGGAAAAACCGTACAGCGCCGACTGCAAGAAATTGTGCCCGAGATTGATATTCAGCAACGCCACGCCGAGCACTGCACAGTTGGTGGTGATAAGCGGCAAAAAAATCCCCAGCAGACGGTAAAGCACCGGGCTGGTTTTGCGCACCACCATCTCGGTGAACTGCACAACCACAGCAATCACCAGAATAAACGCCAGGGTGCGCAGGTAAATCAGATTAAGCGGGATCAAAATCCACGTATCGATAAGCCAGGCGCAAATAGACGCCAGCGTCATCACAAACGTTGTAGCCAGCCCCATGCCCATCGCGGTTTCCAGCTTTTTGGAAACCCCCATAAACGGACAGAGACCGAGAAACTTGACCAGTACAAAGTTATTGACCAGTACAGTTCCGACAAACAGTAACAGGTAGTCAGTCATTTTTCGGCCTGAAATAAAAAAGCCGCCTATTATCCGTTAATCCAGAGCAGGCGACAACAGGTTAACTGTAAGGTTATTACGGATTCACAAACGTCGCTTTCACCCGCGACGAGCGTTTAAAATAGGGGACGATCAATGCGGTTGCCAACAAAGTAAACAGTAACTGGCGAACGGCTATGCCATCTTCCACGGGTGAAAAAGCGAACGCTTTTACTGCCAGCAATACGGAAATAAGCAGCCAGATAATATAGTGTTTAGGAACACAACGCCGACGTTTAAAGAAAGCGATGGTCAACCACAGTGTGTAATAC
The DNA here is from genome assembly GCF_013369155.2 of Escherichia sp. 94.0001. Classification (NCBI taxonomy): domain Bacteria; kingdom Pseudomonadati; phylum Pseudomonadota; class Gammaproteobacteria; order Enterobacterales; family Enterobacteriaceae; genus Escherichia; species Escherichia sp. 94.0001. The sequence goes on from NZ_JABWMS020000006.1 coordinate 42,009, forward strand.
CACATGGCGATAGCGGTAATAAAAGAAACGCCCCATAAGATTTGTGTCGTCAGTGCTTGTTCGCCGAGCGTTTGAAATGTTTGCGGAGAAGATAACGCAGCGGTATACAGCAACAACGCCAGCGTCGTACTTAACAGAGCGACTAAAAGCCAGGCCAATGGGCCAAGCAACCAGCCTCCAATACGTTGTGGCGTTGTGGTGGTCATAGGTTCTCCATAATAGCGACGCAAACAGGCAAATCTAATTTTAGGGGCGTTATTATAAGGCTTTTATAACCGATCGCTACTTTCTTTATTGGACATAGTGCCAGACGGACTTCGGTACCTGGCCGAGGTCAAACAAACGCCCGCCAGAAACCAGCTCTGCGCGACGGTGATCGGCAGCACGATACATATTGATCAGTTCCTGATCGTCCGTCAGGGTGTAATTAAGATGGTCGTAGAGTTTTTCCAGACTTTCGAGTGAACTGATTTTGCGAAATTTTAATAAGTAGTCCTGAACAGTCATAAAAGGTCCATAAAATAATTAATACCAAAGGGGTAGGTATTATTAGTGATGATAAAATTTCACCAAAAGTGAACGTTTGTATTATTACATTAATAAGAATGCGCTGATGGTAAATATTCAGGGATGAAAAACTGCTCTGAAAAGAGTAACGCGCTTTACTATCCCTGACAATCATCAACAACATCGAACAAGATAATAAATTCCTGGTTTAATATCCGACAAGTTAAAACATGCACCCGGTCGGGCAGCATGTCGCTCTACAAGAGTAGAGCTTACTTGTGTTGTACCGTAGCACTCTGTTCAGGTGGCTGATAGTTGTCAATGTGACTCGCCACGCCAATAAGAATGACTGAAACGACAAGAACGATCCAACCTGTTAATTCAATAAGACGATTCATTACAGCCCACATCTCTGTTGATTGATCCATTAACTTCAGGGGGTAAATGTTACTTAGCAATAATAGCTCCAGCAAGATTTTTACTGAGGTTTTTGCGATATTTAGCTTTTGTCGTTGGAAAATTCGCTATTTTTTTGACTTAAGTTAAACAACATCCCTTATTGCTGGCAGGTTATTAAACTGTTGAGCGAGGGTAAAGGATAGTGTCAAATAGCCATCATACTTCAATGAGAGGCAATGACATGAGCGACAACATCCGTGTTGGGTTGATTGGGTATGGTTATGCGAGCAAAACCTTCCATGCGCCCCTGATTGCGGGCACGCCCGGGCTGGAACTGGCGGTAATCTCCAGCAGCGATGAAACAAAAGTAATAGCCGACTGGCCAACGGTTACGGTTGTCTCTGAGCCGAAGCATCTGTTTAACGATCCCAACATAGACCTGATTGTCATCCCTACACCCAACGATACCCATTTCCCGTTAGCCAAAGCGGCTCTTGAGGCGGGTAAACATGTGGTCGTTGATAAACCCTTTACCGTGACACTGTCACAAGCACGAGAGCTGGAAGCGCTGGCAAAAAGCCTGGGGCGTGTGCTGTCTGTATTCCATAACCGTCGCTGGGATAGCGATTTCCTGACGCTAAAAGGTTTGCTCGCGGAAGGCGTACTGGGTGAAGTTGCTTACTTTGAGTCTCATTTTGACCGCTTCCGTCCGCAGGTGCGCGATCGTTGGCGTGAACAGGGCGGCCCTGGCAGCGGTATCTGGTACGATTTAGCACCGCATCTTCTTGATCAGGCCATTACGCTATTTGGTTTACCGGTTAGCATGACGGTAGATTTGGCACAGTTACGGCCCGGAGCGCAGTCGACTGATTATTTCCACGCCATCTTGTCCTATCCGCAGCGGCGAGTCATTTTACACGGCACCATGCTGGCAGCCGCTGAGTCAGCACGTTATATCGTGCATGGATCCCGAGGCAGTTATGTGAAATATGGCCTCGATCCACAGGAAGAACGTCTGAAAAATGGCGAGCGTCTGCCGCAGGAAGACTGGGGCTACGATATGCGTGATGGCGTACTTACCCGCGTGGAAGGTGAGGAACGTGTCGAAGAAACGCTGTTGACAGTGCCGGGGAATTATCCGGCTTACTATGCGGCTATTCGTGATGCGTTAAATGGCGATGGTGAAAATCCGGTTCCGGCAAGTCAGGCAATCCAGGTAATGGAGTTGATTGAGCTGGGCATCGAATCCGCCAAACATCGCGCGACTTTGTGCCTTGCGTGAAAAGGGGATGGTGCAATTAGCACCATCCATTTTTGTTACTTCGCGGCGACTTTTTCTCGCAGTGCGCGTTTTTCCTCTGGGCTGAGGAAAGCCATTTCCAGACCATTAATCTGCGCCTGGCGGATTTGCTCGCGGGATAACCCAGCAGCTGGCGCGGCAACGGTATATTCGTGAATGATATCCACTCCCTGTACGCCGGGATCGTCAGTGTTAATGCTGGCACGAATGCCATGCTCAAGGAACGTTTTCAGCGGATGTGCCGCCAGCTCTGCCACGGTGCTGGTCTGAATATTGGAGGTCAGACAGGATTCAATACCAATTTCCTGCTCGGCGAGAAAATCCATCAGCGCCCGATCTTCAATGGCTTTTACGCCATGTCCAATACGCTCCGCCCCCAGTTCACGAATCGCCTGCCAGATGCTTTCCGGCCCGGCAGCTTCGCCTGCATGGACGGTAATATGCCAGCCCGCATCACGCGCGCGGTTGAAGTGAGAAAGGAACAGACTTCCCGGGAAACCAAGTTCATCACCGGCTAAATCAAGTGCGGTAATCTGGTCACGGTGGGCTAAAAAGGCCTCCAGTTCTTGCTGACAGGCGGCTTCACCGAAGGTCCGGCTCATAATGCCGATAAGCTTCGCCTGCACACCAAAGGTGCGGCAACCTTCACGTACGCCATCGATCACCGCTTCGACAACACCCGCTACAGGCAGCTGATGTGCCATTGCCATGTAGCCCGGTGAAAAACGCAGCTCGACATAGTGCAGGCCGTTACGGGCTGCATCTTCAATGTTTTCAAATGCCACGCGGCGGCAAGCATCAAGAGAGGCGAGAACTTTAACGCCCCAGTCAAGTTTGGTCAGAAAGCTCACAAGATCGGGTTCGTTGGCAATGACCTGAACGTGGGGAATCAGTGTTTCTAGGGATTGTGCAGGAAGCGAGATATTATACTGGCGGCCAAGTTCAAGAATGGTCTGGGGACGAATGTTGCCATCAAGGTGGCGATGGATATCAGTTAATGGCAGGGTGGTATCAATCATGGTCGCACTCTTTTTCTGGATATAAAAGTGCGCACCATTATAAAAACAAAGCAGGGTAAAAATCCACGATTGCGCAACGATTTTTTACGTTGCGCAATTGGGGTTAACGAACAGCGCGGATGGCGTTAATTAATCCAGCAACACCTTTTTCCAGTTTCGAACGCGGGCAGCCGGCATTGAGACGAACAAAACCACGACCTTCTTCACCGTAGGTATACCCCGGCATGATCGCGACCTTCTCTTGCTCGATAAGCGCTTTTTGCAACGCGTTGTCGTCAATATTCAACGGACGTAGATCAAGCCAGGCCAGATAAGTGGATTGCGGGATCTGCCAATTGAGTTCAGGGAACGCGGCGTTCATTTTATCTGCAATATACGTCAGGTTATCTTTCAGATAGACGCGTAAGGCATCCAGCCACGGCGCGCCTTGCTGATAGGCGGCGATATGGGCAGTTAACGCCAGTACTGAAGGGGAAGAAAGGCCATCACGTCCTTTCAGTGCCGATAAATAGGCATCACGGCTGCTGCTATTTTCTATAATCCCGTAAGCACCGGTCAGGGCGGGAATATTGAAACTTTTCGATCCCGACGTCAGCAACGCCCAGTCTCCCCGCGCCACATTACTCCATGGAATATGCGGCTGCTCGCCCCAGACCATATCCATATGGATTTCATCGGAAATAACCCGCACACCATGACGCTCGCACAGGTCAGCCATGATCTCCAGCTCATCGCACGTCCACACTTTCCCGGTAGGATTCTGTGGGCTACACAGGAGCATAATTTTACATTCTGGTTTCGCCAACACGGCTTCCAGCTTGCCCATATCGCAAAACCAGCCGTCAGCCCGCTTCTCTAAAGCGACGGGCATTACTGTGCGCTGGTTACCTTCAATGGCCTTGTAAAATGCGTCATAGGCGGGTGTGTGGATCACCACACCTTCACCTTTTTCAGACCACTGACGAATCAGTTCCGAGACCATGTAGATAACAGAAGGGCCATACACCACCGACTGCGTATCAATTGCGGTGTAATGCTGGGTGGAAAACCAGTGGGCAATAGCCGCGAGAAACTCATCGTTTTTCCAGCGGCTATAGCCAAACACGCCGTGCATCAGGCGCTGATTCAGCGCCTCGATAATGCAGGGGGCAGTGGCAAAATCCATGTCTGAAATCGTGAACGGTAACAGGTCAGCAGTGCCGAAACGGTCAGCGACATAATCCCACTGCGTACACCATGTGCCATGACGATCCACGACCTTTGAAAAATCGAACATATCTTATCCTTATGCCTGGACAGTATGCATCAGACCGGCCATTTCATCTTTTACTGACTGAACTTGTGGCCCGATAACAACCTGCAGGTTATGTTGATTAAGTTGTACTACGCCAATTGCCCGATTGTCCTTCAGTGCCTGCACATTAACAAGCGACATATCTTTCACAGACAAACGCAGACGGGTAATGCAGTTATCGAGGCTGACAATATTGTCGGCACCGCCTAAGGCTTCGAGGATTGCCGGAACGTTGTAACCTGATTTACCCGGCGCACCGGCAACGGCTTTTTCGATTGAGCTGGCAACTTCGCTATCGCGCCCCGGGGTTTTCAGATTGAAGCGGGTGATAGCGAAACGGAAGATGACGTAGTAAACGACAAACCAGATTGCCGCCACCACTGGCACCATGTACCACTTGGTTGACAGACCATGCAAAATACCGAACACCACGAAGTCGATGATATTGCCGTCGGTATTACCGATGGTGACGCCGAGCACCGACATGACAGTGAAGCCGAGGCCGGTTAACAGCGCGTGGATGACATACAGAACTGGCGCTACGAACAGGAACAGGAATTCCAGCGGTTCGGTCGTGCCGCCAACGACACAGGCGATCAGGCCAGAAATCAGCAGCCCTTTAATTTTATGGCGATTTTCCGGGCGCGCGCAGTGATACATAGCTAACGCTGCACCTGGCAGACCGCCGAGAAACGCAGGCATTTTGCCTTGCGAAAGGAAACGCGTGGCGCTTTCAGAAAAACCGTGAGTGGTCGGGCAACTCAATTGCGCCTGGAAGATGGTCAGTGCGCCGCTGACGGTTTGACCGCAGACTTCCTGCGTGCCGCCTGCGTCGGTAAAGCGAATTAATGCCACCAGAATGTGATGAAGACCAAACGGCAACAGCAGACGTTCACCGGTACCAAACAGCATCGGTCCGAAATCACCCGCGCTGTTTATCATATGGCCTAAGCCGCTAATACCCATGGCGAAAATCGGCCAGACTAACGGAATCACCAGACCGACAAGGCCCATCACCAGCGAGGAGATGATTGGCACGAAGCGCGTACCGCCGAAGAATGCCAGCGCATCCGGCAGGCGGATATTATGGAAACGCTCATGGAGCATCCAGACGATAATACCGGCGATCACCGCACCGAGGATCCCTGTATCGATCGACTGGATCCCAAGAATGCTCTGAATGTTATTGGCTTTCAGAACCGCGGCGTCCGTGGTTGGCAGAATGCCTTTATTGGTCAACCAGAAGTTTACCGCGAGATTCATTACCGCATAACCGACAAAGCCAGCAAATGCCGCTACACCTTTGTTTTCGCGTGCCAGGCCCAGCGGGATGGCGATACAGAACATGACTGGCAGGAAACTAAAAGCAAACGAGCCAATCTTACTCATCCAGGTAAAGATAGCCTGCAACACGGGGTTGCCCAGGACCGGGATCAGGGTGATGACATCGTGGCTACTAAGGGAACTACCAATGCCGAGCATAATGCCGCAGAACGACAATAATGCCACGGGTAGCATGAAGGTTTTGCCTAACTGCTGGAAGAACTCCCACAGCGTGACTTTCGGTGCTGTTTTCGCCGTCATAAAACGACTCCTCGTAGAGAACAATCTGGATTCAGTAAATTGCGCGAGAAGATAAAACGTTTTATCAAATTTTAGTGAGGCACAAATCACATTACGCAACGATAATAGCGGGTATAAGATAAATAAAAGGTAAAACGTTTTATCTGTCACATAATCAGGGAGTAGGTCATCTGCATGGCTACCGCCAAAAAAATAACCATTCATGATGTTGCGCTGGCTGCGGGCGTGTCGGTAAGTACCGTTTCGCTGGTGCTAAGTGGCAAAGGGCGAATCTCTACCGCCACAGGAGAACGCGTTAACGCCGCCATTGAAGAGCTGGGATTTGTGCGCAACCGTCAGGCGTCGGCGCTGCGCGGCGGGCAAAGCGGCGTCATTGGTTTGATCGTCCGTGATTTATCTGCGCCGTTTTACGCCGAATTAACGGCCGGATTGACGGAAGCTCTGGAAGCGCAGGGACGGATGGTTTTTTTGCTTCACGGCGGTAAAGACGGCGAGCAGCTGGCACAACGGTTTTCACTGTTACTGAATCAGGGGGTCGATGGTGTGGTAATTGCCGGGGCTGCAGGAAGCAGCGATGACCTGCGACGGATGGCAGAAGAAAAAGCTATCCCGGTGATTTTCGCTTCCCGTGCCAGTTATCTTGATGACGTTGATACGGTTCGCCCGGACAACATGCAGGCTGCACAGTTGTTGACGGAGCATCTCATTCGCAATGGGCATCAGCGTATCGCCTGGCTGGGAGGGCAAAGTTCCTCATTAACCCGGGCAGAACGGGTGGGGGGCTATTGTGCGACTCTACTAAAATTTGGCCTGCCGTTTCACAGCGATTGGGTGCTGGAGTGCACTTCCAGCCAGAAGCAAGCCGCGGAAGCTATCACGGCGCTTTTACGTCATAACCCGACCATCAGCGCCGTGGTTTGCTATAACGAAACTATTGCGATGGGGGCATGGTTTGGTTTGCTGAAAGCAGGGAGGCAAAGCGGGGAAAGCGGAGTCGATCGTTACTTTGAGCAACAGGTTTCGTTGGCGGCATTTACCGATGCAACGCCAACCACACTTGATGATATACCCGTTACCTGGGCCAGCACGCCAGCGCGGGAACTTGGTACCACACTTGCGGATCGCATGATGCAAAAAATCACCCATGAAGAGACGCATTCACGCAATCTTATTATTCCCGCCCGGCTCATTGCGGCGAAATAATCCTCTCTTTATCTGCTATACCTGGTAGTGTCCTTTCCTCAAGGTTAATGATAAAAAATGTGGCACACAGGCGGTGCCTTTTATTTTTACTGAAGTTCACAGGAGGTTTATGTGTTTAATTCTGACAACCTGAGACTCGACGGAAAATGCGCCATCATTACAGGTGCGGGTGCAGGTATTGGTAAAGAAATCGCCATTACATTCGCGACAGCTGGCGCATCTGTGGTGGTCAGTGATATTAACGCCGATGCAGCTAATCATGTTGTAGATGAAATTCAACAACTGGGTGGTCAGGCATTTGCCTGCCGCTGCGATATTACTTCCGAACAGGAACTCTCTGCACTGGCAGACTTTGCCGTCAGTAAGCTGGGTAAAGTTGATATCCTGGTTAACAACGCCGGTGGCGGTGGTCCTAAACCGTTTGATATGCCAATGGCAGATTTTCGCCGCGCTTATGAACTGAATGTATTTTCTTTTTTCCATCTGTCACAACTTGTTGCGCCAGAAATGGAAAAAAATGGCGGTGGCGTTATTCTGACCATTACTTCTATGGCGGCAGAAAATAAAAATATCAACATGACCTCCTATGCATCATCTAAAGCTGCGGCCAGTCATCTGGTCAGAAATATGGCGTTTGACCTGGGTGAAAAAAATATTCGGGTGAATGGCATTGCGCCGGGGGCAATATTAACCGATGCCCTGAAATCAGTTATTACACCAGAAATTGAACAAAAAATGTTACAGCACACGCCGATCAGACGTCTGGGCCAACCGCAAGATATTGCTAACGCGGCGCTATTCCTTTGCTCGCCTGCAGCCAGCTGGGTAAGCGGACAAATTCTCACCGTCTCCGGTGGTGGGGTACAGGAGCTCAATTAATACACTAACGGACCGGTAAACAACCGTCCGTGTTGTTTACCGGGATAAACTCATCAACGTCTCTGCTAAACAACTGGCAACCAAATCACGGATATTGGTTAACCAATTTACGAGTGAAAAGTATACGAATAGAGTGTGCCTTCGCACTATTCAACAGCAATGATAGGCGCTCACCTGACAACGCGGTAAACTAGTTATTCACGCTAACTATAATGGTTTAATGATGGATAACATGCAGACTGAAGCACAACCGACACGGACCCGGATCCTCAATGCTGCCAGAGAGATTTTTTCAGAAAATGGATTTCACAGTGCCTCGATGAAAGCCATCTGTAAATCTTGCGCCATTAGTCCCGGGACGCTCTATCACCATTTCATCTCCAAAGAAGCCTTGATTCAGGCGATTATCTTACAGGACCAGGAGAGGGCGCTGGCCCGTTTCCGGGAACCGATTGAAGGGATTCATTTCGTTGACTACATGGTCGAGTCTATTGTCTCTCTCACCCATGAGGCCTTTGGGCAACGGGCGCTGGTGGTCGAAATTATGGCGGAAGGGATGCGTAACCCACAGGTCGCCGCCATGCTTAAAAATAAGCATATGACGATCACGGAATTTGTTGCCCAGCGGATGCGTGATGCCCAGCAAAAAGGCGAGATAAGCCCAGACATCAACACGGCAATGACTTCACGTTTACTGCTGGATCTGACCTACGGTGTACTGGCCGATATCGAAGCGGAAGATCTGGCGCGTGAAGCGTCGTTTGCTCAGGGATTACGCGCGATGATTGGCGGTATCTTAACCGCATCCTGATTCTCTCTCTTTCCGCGGGCTGGTGACAACTGAGCCCGCGTTTCATATCGTAATTTCTCTGTGCAAAAATTATCCTTCCCGGGTTCGGAGAATTCCCCCCAAAATATTCGTCGTAGCCATATGTCATGAGAGTTTATCGTTTTTAAGATACTCGAACGAACGTTCGATTGCTTATTTTATGGCTTCTGTCAACGCTGTTTTAAAGATTAATGCGATCTATATCACGCTGTGGGTATTGCAGTTTTTGGTTTTTTGATCGCGGTGTCAGTTCTTTTTATTTCCATTTCTCTTCCATGGGTTTCTCACAGATAACTGTGTGCAACACAGAATTGGTTAACTAATCAGATTAAAGGTTGACCAGTATTTTTATCTTAATGAGGAGTCCCTTATGTTACGTCCTGTAGAAACCCCAACCCGTGAAATCAAAAAACTCGACGGCCTGTGGGCATTCAGTCTGGATCGCGAAAACTGTGGAATTGATCAGCGTTGGTGGGAAAGCGCGTTACAAGAAAGCCGGGCAATTGCTGTGCCGGGCAGTTTTAACGATCAGTTCGCCGATGCAGATATTCGTAATTATGTGGGCAACGTCTGGTATCAGCGCGAAGTCTTTATACCGAAAGGTTGGGCGGGCCAGCGTATTGTACTGCGTTTCGATGCGGTCACTCATTACGGCAAAGTGTGGGTAAATAATCAGGAAGTGATGGAGCATCAGGGCGGCTATACGCCATTTGAAGCTGATGTCACGCCGTATGTTATTGCCGGGAAAAGTGTACGTATCACTGTTTGTGTGAACAACGAACTGAACTGGCAGACTATCCCGCCGGGAATGGTGATTACCGACGAAAACGGCAAGAAAAAGCAGTCTTACTTTCATGATTTCTTTAACTACGCCGGGATCCATCGCAGCGTAATGCTCTACACCACGCCGAATACCTGGGTGGACGATATCACCGTGGTGACGCATGTCGCGCAAGACTGTAACCACGCGTCTGTTGACTGGCAGGTGGTGGCAAATGGTGATGTCAGCGTTGAACTGCGTGATGCGGATCAACAGGTGGTTGCAACTGGACAAGGCACCAGCGGGACTTTGCAAGTGGTGAATCCGCACCTCTGGCAACCGGGTGAAGGTTATCTCTATGAACTGTGCGTCACAGCCAAAAGCCAGACAGAGTGTGATATCTACCCGCTGCGCGTCGGCATCCGGTCAGTGGCAGTGAAGGGCGAGCAGTTCCTGATTAACCACAAACCGTTCTATTTTACTGGCTTTGGTCGTCATGAAGATGCGGATTTGCGTGGCAAAGGATTCGATAACGTGCTGATGGTGCACGATCACGCATTAATGGACTGGATTGGGGCCAACTCCTACCGTACCTCGCATTACCCTTACGCTGAAGAGATGCTCGACTGGGCAGATGAACATGGCATCGTGGTGATTGATGAAACTGCAGCTGTAGGCTTTAACCTCTCTTTAGGCATTGGTTTCGAAGCGGGCAACAAGCCGAAAGAACTGTACAGCGAAGAGGCAGTCAACGGAGAAACCCAGCAGGCGCACTTACAGGCGATTAAAGAGCTGATTGCGCGTGACAAAAACCACCCAAGCGTGGTGATGTGGAGTATTGCCAACGAACCGGATACCCGTCCGCAAGGTGCACGGGAATATTTCGCGCCACTGGCGGAAGCAACGCGTAAACTCGACCCGACGCGTCCGATCACCTGCGTCAATGTAATGTTCTGCGACGCTCACACCGATACCATCAGCGATCTCTTTGATGTGCTGTGTCTGAACCGTTATTACGGTTGGTATGTCCAAAGCGGCGATTTGGAAACGGCAGAGAAGGTACTGGAAAAAGAACTGCTGGCCTGGCAGGAGAAACTGCATCAGCCGATTATCGTCACCGAATACGGCGTGGATACGTTAGCCGGGCTGCACTCAATGTACACCGACATGTGGAGTGAAGAGTATCAGTGTGCATGGCTGGATATGTATCACCGCGTCTTTGATCGAGTCAGCGCCGTCGTCGGTGAACAGGTATGGAATTTCGCCGATTTTGCGACCTCACAAGGCATATTGCGCGTTGGCGGTAACAAGAAAGGGATCTTCACCCGCGACCGCAAACCGAAGTCGGCGGCTTTTCTGCTGCAAAAACGCTGGACTGGCATGAACTTCGGTGAAAAACCGCAGCAGGGAGGCAAACAATGAATCAACAACTCTCCTGGCGCACCATCGTCGGCTACAGCCTCGGTGACGTCGCCAATAACTTCGCCTTCGCAATGGGGGCGCTCTTCCTGTTGAGTTACTACACCGACGTCGCTGGCGTCGGTGCCGCTGCGGCGGGCACCATGCTGTTACTGGTGCGGGTATTCGATGCCTTCGCCGACGTCTTTGCCGGACGAGTGGTGGACAGTGTGAATACCCGCTGGGGAAAATTCCGCCCGTTTTTACTCTTCGGTACTGCGCCGTTAATGATCTTCAGTGTGCTGGTATTCTGGGTGCCGACCGACTGGAGCCATAGCAGCAAAGTAGTGTATGCATATTTGACCTACATGGGCCTCGGGCTTTGCTACAGCCTGGTGAATATCCCTTATGGTTCACTTGCTACCGCGATGACCCAACAACCACAATCCCGCGCCCGTCTGGGCGCGGCTCGCGGGATTGCCGCTTCATTGACCTTTGTCTGTCTGGCATTTCTGATAGGACCGAGCATTAAGAACTCCAGTCCGGAAGAGATGGTGTCGGTATACCATTTCTGGACGATTGTGCTGGCGATTGCCGGAATGGTGCTTTACTTCATCTGCTTCAAATCGACGCGTGAGAATGTGGTACGTATCGTGGCGCAGCCGTCATTGAAGATCAGTCTGCAAACCCTGAAACGGAATCGCCCGCTGTTTATGTTGTGCATCGGTGCGCTGTGTGTGCTGATTTCGACCTTCGCGGTCAGCGCCTCGTCGTTGTTCTACGTGCGCTATGTGTTAAATGATACCGGGCTGTTCACTGTGCTGGTACTGGTGCAAAACCTGGTCGGTACTGTGGCATCGGCACCGCTGGTGCCGGGGATGGTCGCGAGGATCGGTAAAAAGAATACCTTCCTGATTGGCGCTTTGCTGGGAACCTGCGGTTATCTGCTGTTCTTCTGGGTTTCGGTCTGGTCACTGCCGGTGGCGTTGGTTGCGTTGGCCATCGCTTCAATTGGTCAGGGCGTTACCATGACCGTGATGTGGGCACTGGAAGCTGATACTGTAGAATACGGTGAATACCTGACCGGCGTGCGAATAGAAGGGCTCACCTATTCACTATTCTCATTTACCCGTAAATGCGGTCAGGCAATCGGAGGTTCAATTCCTGCCTTTATTTTGGGATTAAGCGGATATATTGCCAATCAGGTGCAAACGCCGGAAGTTATTATGGGCATCCGCACATCAATTGCCTTAGTACCTTGCGGATTTATGCTGCTGGCATTCGTCATTATCTGGTTTTATCCTCTCACGGATAAAAAATTCAAAGAAATCGTGGTTGAAATTGATAATCGTAAAAAAATGCAGCAGCAATTAATCACCGATATCACTAATTAATATTCAATAAAAATAATCAGAACATCAAAGGTGCAACTATGAGAAAAATAGTGGCCATGGCCGTTATTTGCCTGACGGCTGCCTCTGGCCTTACCTCTGCTTACGCGGCGCAACTGGCTGACGATGAAGCGGGACTACGCATCAGACTGAAAAACGAATTGCGCAGGGCGGATAAGCCCAGTGCTGGCGCGGGAAGAGATATTTACGCATGGGTACAGGGAGGATTGCTCGATTTCAATAGTGGTTATTATTCCAATATTATTGGCGTTGAAGGCGGGGCGTATTATGTTTATAAATTAGGTGCTCGTGCTGATATGAGTACCCGGTGGTATCTTGATGGTGATAAAAGTTTTGGCTTTGCCCTGGGTGCAGTAAAAATAAAACCCAGTGAAAATAGCCTGCTTAAATTAGGTCGCTTCGGGACGGATTATAGTTATGGTAGCTTACCTTATCGTATTCCGTTAATTGCTGGCAGTTCGCAACGTACATTACCGACAGTTTCTGAAGGAGCATTAGGTTACTGGGCTTTAACGCCAAATATTGATCTGTGGGGAATGTGGCGGTCACGAGTATTTTTATGGACCGATTCAACAACCGGTATTCGTGATGAAGGGGTTTATAACAGCCAGACGGGAAAATACGATAAACATCGCGCACGTTCTTTTTTAGCCGCCAGTTGGCATGATGATACCAGTCGCTATTCTCTGGGGGCATCGGTACAGAAAGATGTTTCCAATCAGATACAAAGTATTCTCGAGAAAAGCATACCGCTCGACCCGAATTATACGTTGAAAGGGGAGTTGCTCGGCTTTTACGCGCAACTCGAAGGTTTAAGTCGTAATACCAGCCAGCCCAATGAAACGGCGTTGGTTAGTGGACAATTGACCTGGAATGCGCCGTGGGGAAGCGTATTTGGCAGTGGTGGTTATTTGCGCCATGCAATGAATGGTGCCGTGGTGGACACCGACATTGGCTATCCCTTTTCATTAAGCCTTGATCGTAACCGTGAAGGAATGCAGTCCTGGCAATTGGGCGTCAATTATCGTTTAACTCCGCAATTTACGCTGACATTTGCACCGATTGTGACTCGCGGCTATGAATCCAGTAAACGAGATGTGCGGATTGAAAGCGCGGGTATCTTAGGTGGTATGAACTATCGGGTCAGCGAAGGGCCGTTACAAGGGATGAATTTCTTTCTTGCTGCCGATAAAGGGCGAGAAAAGCGCGATGGCAGTGCGCTGGGCGATCGCCTGAATTACTGGGATGTGAAAATGAGTATTCAGTATGACTTTATGCTGAAGTAAGAAATAACGCCGGAGAGAAAAATCTCCGGCATTTTGGCTGTGAATTACTGCTGCGGAATAGCGGGTACAGCCGGAACGTTTAATGCCGGCATCGCAAACATGCCAACAAAATCTTCCAGTGGCATTTTCTGCCCGTTTAACGTGATCTGACCGTTAGCATATTGCAGGCTGGTGGTGATGGTATTGTCCTGCAAGGTGGTCAGACGGAACATCTGCCCCATTGCTGATGCACCTTCAACTTGCTGTTTCGCCAGTTTTTTCGCTTGATCTTCCTGATAACCTTCCAGCTTCGCTACCTGAGTCATCAACTCAGTTGCCATATCCACCGGAATGGTCAGTTTCGCATCCAGAGATTTAACCGAGCGGTCTACTTCCTGTGCCAGCGTTTGCGGCGCTTCTTTTGTCGTTGCCGGATCTTTCAGGAACAGCGACAGATTCAACGCACTTTCACCCTGACTGTTTTTCCAGCTTAACGGCGCGATAGTAATCACCGGATCGCCTTTCAACATCAGCGGCAGGGCGCTAAAGAAGGCTTCCGTCACTTTCTCCTGATAAAGTTCGGGATTGTTGGCAATCTCTGGCTGTGCCAGAAGCGCCTGAGTTTGCGCGTTATATTGCTGACTAAACTGATGCCAGGCTTCGCCATCAATCTGGCCGACTTTTAAAGTCAGCTTGCCGCTGCCCAGATCCTGATTCTGTACCTTAAGGCTATTTAGCGAGTAATCCAGTTGGCTATTGATCGTTTTACCGTCATTGACCAGATCCGATTTACCGCTGATCTCCATGCCTTCCAGCAGTGCCAGTTCTTTGCCTTCCACTGAAATGGTCATTTTCTCCAGCGACAGTTTTTGGTTTCCTACGCGCTCACCAAAACTTGCCAGCGTGCTGGAACCGTCGGTTTTCAGATTATTAAAGGTCAACTGCACTTTCTGGTTGTATTCGTTAACCGCGTCTACCCGACCACTTTGCGCCTCCCCTGAAAGGGAGATAGTTTTACCGTCTCTGTCAGCATTTAACTGGAACTCGCCGCCGCTAAAGGCGACTTTTTCATCCTTTTGCTCGTAATTCAGTGGCTTGAGCGAAATATCGGAACTGGAATCACCGCTATAACCAATGCGGGAGTTAATCTCAAAAGGCGTTTCACCCTTTGCCATATCAAACAGTGGCTTGCTTACTTCGTTATTGACCAGCGTGGTTTGAATTGATGCCATAGACGGGATCAGGTTCAGTTTTTTAAGCTGGGCAAAGGGGAAGGGGCCATGATCAACTGATTCGTTGAAGATGACGCTCTGACCACTTTTAATCCACGGATTTTCTTTTCCGGCAACGGGTTTCACCAACAGCTGCAACTGGCTGCTGAATACGCCGCGATGATAGTTTTGATAACTTACTTCCAGGTTGGATTCAGGAGCTGTCAGTTTGAGTTGCGCGTTCGCCTGCGCGACCATGTCTTCGAGATGGGTTTCTATCTTCTTGCCTGTATACCATGCGCCGCCTGTCCAGACTACGCCTAGCGCAACAATGACGCCTACCGCTACCAGCGATTTATTCATAATGATTATCCATAAAATGAAATCAGGCGGACTGGCCGCCTGAAGGTGTTATAAGCCTTTAATAAGCTTAGCAAGAGATGTTAATTTTTTCAGTAAGCTCTTACAGCTTGTTGTAAACACGCGCTAAACGGCCGTGGCCTTTGACAGTCACCGGTGATTCGTTGGCGGCAATAAACGCTGATTCACCCGGTTTAAGCTGTAACTGCTGAGAACCTTTACACAGCGTTGCATCGCCTTCGACGCAGAACAAAATGGCGGCACTCTGCTGGCTGATGGTGGTTTCTTCTTCGCTAAGGTCATGCAACGAGAAGGCAAAATCATCCACAGGAATCGGGAAGTCCAGTTCTGCACCTTGTTTCACCGGCTGGGTCAACAACTGGTTAGCCGGTTTGGCTTCGAACTTCACGTTGGCAACCAGTTCCGGAATATCAATGTATTTAGGCGTCAGACCTGCACGCAGCACGTTATCGGAGTTCGCCATCACTTCCAGCGCCACGCCTTGCAGGTAAGCGTGCGGCGTTTCAGCGAACAGGAACATCGCTTCGCCAGGATTCAATTTCACCACATTCAGCAACAGCGGGGAGAACAGACCGCTGTCATCCGGGTAAAATTCAGAAATTAAACGAATCGTTTGCCACGGTTCACCCTGCTGACTGTCGAGGGCCGATTTTAAAATCGCCAGCGCGCGGGATTTTTCTTCCCCCTGCATATTCAGCAGGCTGGCGAACAGTTCGCTTAAACGTTCGGCATCAGGCTGTTGTAAAAAGTGAGCAATCGCCGGATGTGCACCTGCGACTGGCTGGAGTAGGGAGACAATCTCGGAAAACTCACGAAACGCGTTCATCGCAAGGAAAGGCGTCAGCGCAAAAACCAGCTCCGGCTTGTGGTTAGGATCTTTATAGTTACGCTCGGCGGCATCCAACGGAATACCTGCGGCATTTTCTTTGGCAAAACCGATTTCAGAATTGCGTTTGTTTGGATGAACCTGAATGGAGAGCGGCTGTGCTGCGCATAATACTTTGAACAGGAAAGGCAGTTCGCCAAAGCGTTTGGCAACGGCCTCTCCGAGCAGAGTCGATTTATCACTCTCAATCACATCACGCAGTGAAACGATATCTCCGGCGGCATTCTGCACTCGTGAACTGCTTTTCGGATGTGCGCCCATCCACAGCTCGGCCATCGGCTGGCTGGACGGATTTTCCATACCATAAAGTTCAGTCAACGCCGTTTTGCTGCCCCAGGCATAGTTTTGCACTGAGTTAATGAGTTTTTGCATGATCAATCCCTGTTTTAATGTGGAAATTAATCCCGCTATTAAAGCAAGAATCCTACGGGAAGTAACCTGGAGCCGCAAAAAGTCGTACTAGTCTCAGTTTTTGTTAAAAAAGTGTGTAGGATATTGTTACTCGCTTTTAACAGGGCAACGGAACACCCGCCCAGAGCATAACCAAACCAGGCAGTAAGTGAGAGAACAATGTCAAACAAACCCTTTCATTATCAGGCTCCTTTTCCACTCAAAAAAGATGATACTGAGTATTACCTGCTAACCAGCGAACACGTTAGCGTATCTGAATTTGAAGGGCAGGAGATTTTGAAAGTCGCACCCGAAGCGTTAACTTTGTTGGCGCGTCAAGCGTTTCATGATGCGTCATTTATGCTGCGTCCGGCTCACCAACAACAGGTGGCCGACATTCTGCGTGACCCGGAAGCCAGCGAAAATGATAAATATGTGGCGCTGCAATTCCTGCGTAACTCCGACATCGCGGCAAAAGGCGTTCTGCCAACCTGTCAGGATACCGGCACCGCGATTATTGTTGGTAAAAAAGGGCAGCGTGTATGGACCGGTGGCGGTGATGAAGCAGCGCTGGCGCGCGGTGTCTATAACACTTATATCGAGGATAATCTGCGCTACTCGCAAAACGCGCCGCTGGATATGTATAAAGAGGTGAATACCGGCACTAACTTACCAGCGCAGATCGATCTTTATGCCGTTGATGGTGACGAGTACAAGTTCCTCTGTATCGCCAAAGGTGGCGGTTCGGCAAACAAGACGTATCTCTATCAGGAAACCAAAGCGTTACTGACGCCGGGGAAACTGAAAAATTACCTGGTTGAGAAGATGCGCACGCTGGGTACGGCGGCCTGTCCTCCGTATCATATTGCGTTCGTTATTGGTGGAACTTCTGCAGAAACGAATCTTAAAACGGTGAAACTGGCTTCCGCTAAATACTATGATGAACTGCCAACGGAAGGAAATGAGCACGGTCAGGCGTTCCGCGATGTGGAACTTGAAAAAGAATTGCTGATCGAAGCGCAAAATCTTGGTCTGGGTGCGCAGTTTGGTGGTAAATACTTCGCTCACGACATCCGCGTGATTCGCCTGCCACGTCACGGCGCATCCTGCCCGGTCGGTATGGGCGTCTCCTGTTCTGCTGACCGTAATATCAAAGCGAAGATCAACCGTCAGGGGATCTGGATCGAAAAACTGGAACATAATCCAGGCAAATATATCCCGGAAGAGCTGCGCAAAGCGGGAGAAGGCGAAGCGGTGCGCGTTGACCTTAACCGTCCGATGAAAGAGATCCTCGCACAGTTGTCGCAGTATCCCGTTTCTACACGCTTATCGCTGAATGGCACGATTATCGTCGGTCGTGATATTGCTCACGCCAAACTGAAAGAGCGGATGGATAACGGTGAAGGGCTGCCGCAGTACATCAAAGATCATCCGATTTACTATGCGGGTCCGGCCAAAACGCCGGAAGGTTATGCCTCCGGTTCTCTTGGCCCAACGACCGCCGGACGGATGGATTCTTATGTCGATCAACTGCAAGCGCAGGGCGGCAGTATGATCATGCTGGCGAAAGGCAACCGCAGCCAGCAGGTGACGGATGCCTGTAAAAAACACGGCGGTTTCTACCTCGGTAGTATCGGTGGTCCGGCAGCAGTATTGGCGCAGGGAAGTATTAAGAGCCTGGAATGTGTTGAATATCCGGAACTGGGAATGGAAGCCATCTGGAAAATTGAAGTAGAAGATTTCCCGGCGTTTATCCTTGTGGATGATAAAGGAAATGACTTCTTCCAGCAGATACAACTCACACAGTGCACCCGCTGTGTGAAATAAACAGAGCCGCCCTTCGGGGCGGTTTTTTTACATGGCACGAAAGACCAAACATTTGTTATCAAATAGTAAATAATGAGTGAGCTAAAAGTTGCTTAACGAAAGCAAAACAGAAAGAAAAAATTAATCAGGTGAGGAGCAGGCCATGAATACAGTACGCAGCGAAAAAGATTCGATGGGGGCGATTGATGTCCCGGCAGATAAGCTGTGGGGCGCACAAACTCAACGCTCGCTGGAGCATTTCCGCATTTCGACGGAGAAAATGCCCAACTCACTGATTCATGCGCTGGCGCTAACCAAGCGCGCAGCGGCAAAAGTTAATGAAGATTTAGGCTTGCTGTCTGAAGAGAAAGCGAGCGCCATTCGGCAGGCGGCGGATGAAGTATTGGCAGGACAGCATGACGACGAATTCCCGCTGGCAATCTGGCAGACCGGCTCCGGCACGCAAAGTAATATGAACATGAACGAAGTGCTGGCTAATCGGGCCAGTGAATTACTTGGCGGCGTGCGCGGGATGGAGCGTAAAGTTCACCCTAACGACGACGTGAACAAAAGCCAAAGTTCCAATGATGTCTTTCCGACGGCGATGCACGTTGCGGCGCTACTGGCGCTGCGCAAGCAACTCATTCCGCAGCTTAAAACCCTGACACAGACGCTGAATGAGAAATCGCGCGCATTTGCCGATATCGTCAAAATTGGTCGTACCCACTTGCAGGATGCCACGCCGCTAACACTGGGGCAGGAGATTTCCGGCTGGGTAGCGATGCTGGAGCATAATCTCAAACATATCGAATACAGCCTGCCGCATGTAGCGGAACTGGCTATGGGCGGTACAGCTGTGGGTACTGGACTAAATACCCATCCGGAGTATGCGCGTCGCGTGGCAGATGAACTGGCAGTCATTACCTGCGCACCGTTTGTTACCGCGCCGAACAAATTTGAAGCGCTGGCGACCTGTGATGCCCTGGTTCAGGCGCACGGCGCGTTGAAAGGGTTGGCTGCGTCACTGATGAAAATTGCCAATGATGTCCGCTGGCTGGCCTCAGGCCCGCGCTGCGGAATTGGTGAAATCTCAATCCCGGAAAATGAGCCGGGCAGCTCAATCATGCCGGGGAAAGTGAACCCAACCCAGTGTGAGGCATTAACCATGCTCTGCTGTCAGGTGATGGGGAACGACGTGGCGATCAACATGGGGGGCGCTTCCGGTAACTTTGAACTGAACGTCTTCCGTCCGATGGTGATCCACAATT
Organism: Escherichia sp. 94.0001; assembly: GCF_013369155.2. NCBI lineage: Bacteria > Pseudomonadati > Pseudomonadota > Gammaproteobacteria > Enterobacterales > Enterobacteriaceae > Escherichia > Escherichia sp. 94.0001. The sequence goes on from NZ_JABWMS020000006.1 coordinate 61,800, forward strand.
TCCTGCAATCGGTGCGCTTGCTGGCAGATGGCATGGAAAGTTTCAACAAACACTGCGCAGTGGGAATTGAACCGAATCGTGAGCGAATCAATCAATTACTCAATGAATCGCTGATGCTGGTGACTGCGCTCAACACTCACATTGGTTATGACAAAGCCGCCGAGATCGCCAAAAAAGCGCATAAAGAAGGGCTGACCTTAAAAGCTGCGGCCCTTGCGCTGGGGTATCTTAGCGAAGCCGAGTTTGACAGCTGGGTACGGCCAGAACAGATGGTCGGCAGTATGAAAGCAGGGCGTTAATCTGCAACATACAGGTGCAGCCGGGGAATGATCAAACGAAGCGGCTGCGCCTGTGGTTTATAACGGTGTTGCACATTGTCGGCATCGTAATTTAACAACTCCCCAACGTCCGGCACGCCCGCGCCATTATCCCGATTAATCAGCGCAATAAGCGGCGTAGGGCAAGCGTGTTGTACTTGTTTTTGATCTCCCTTGTACCAGACGCGGGCAATCGGCTGCACCTTCACCGGACGTTTGATTTTTAACTTCGCGTCCTGTGGCAGGGTAGCAATATCCTGATACTCTCTCTCCAGTTTTCGTTGCCACTCCTCGCGCGTCCACGGTGCGACACTGCGCGGTGATTTCAGGCTTTTTTCCAGCTGTGCCAGGACTTCATCACGATGCAAATTCTTAATGATATGTTTATTGGCCCAGCCAAAACGTAAAGTGGCGGGGTCGTGCAGAACAGTGAGCGTTCGGTAAGCATTAAGGGTGATCAGCCCCGGCAAATGACGATGCACCCATTCAAAACGCGCCGCTGTGGGAAGTTCTGACTCAACCGTGACGATATGCTCGAACGTAGTCTTGAGTTGATTGATGTGCTGAATATGACTGACCAACGCTGCTTGCGAAAGGTTATCGACCTGGTAACACAACACGCCAGGCAGTCGAACAGCAGCCTTGCTGCTGCGATTTTCGGACTGTTGCTGAATAAACAAATGGCGGAAATGACGTATCGCCAGCGCCTGCGCCTCTTTGCCGAGATGTTGCTTTACCTCAATACGATTAAGCGGATTATGCTCATCCTCTTTTTTCACCTCCGGTAAAGAGAACACGCGGGCAACCAGCAATTTGTGCTGTTCTAGCTCAGCGGCAAATGCAGCTAGCTCTTGTTCCATCTGGCGAAAGGTAGTGTTGAGTCGGTCTAGGAGATCGTAACGCGCCATAATATTAACCACTTTAGTTACAACATACTTTATTTTATAACACAGTATCGACAGCCTGACCACCGTGCGCGTAGTGTCAGGCAGAGGTAAATTGCGGGATGTTATGCCATAACGGCCAGCTAAACGAGAAGCGGGCACCCCCCAGTTCGCTGGTGTCACAATTAACCGTACCGCCCATTGCTAGTGCTATAGAGTGGACAATTGCCAGCCCTAGCCCACAGCCGCCGGTTGCGCGATCCCGGCTGGGGTCGAGGCGAACAAAAGGTTCAAAGATGTGTTCGCGATTTTCTGGGGCGATCCCTGGGCCATCATCCTCAACAATTAATGTCGCTCTATTTCCCGACAGTAGTAGGCTAGTTTCAACCGTTGAGTGACAGTAGCGCAGGGCGTTATTGAGCAAATTATCCAGCACGCGCTCCATTAAGCGCATATCCAACGCCGCATAATGGCCTTGCGCGAGCGTTTTAATCCGTACCGTTTTATCGGGCGTTACTGCCTGAATGTCTGCCAGATGCGTTGACAGCCACAACGGCAGGTCTGGTTCGCTAAGATGAAGCTCGTTTTGTGGGCGATCGAGTCGGGCATAAGTCAGCAACTCTTCAATTAAAGCTTCAAGTTGACTGATATCGCGATTCAACGCCTGGGATTCGGCGACGCTCAGGTTATCGCTCATCTCCAGTCGATAACGCAGGCGCACTAACGGTGTTCGCAGTTCATGAGCGATACCGTCGATAAGCTGTTTTTTACTGGCAATCAAGGCGTTGATATTGTCCGCCATCTGGTTAAATGCGACACCAAGTCGTTCAAAGCTTGAACCCTCATCAAAGTGGATACGCTCATTGAGATGCCCATCGCCAAATCGTTGCGCCGCTGCTTCCAGTTTTAACATATCCTGCCAGTGCGGACGCATCCAGATAAACACCGGAAAGGCGAGGGAAATGGCAATAAAAGCGATCAGGGCGATATCCAGTAATCGCATCTGATGGAGGTAATAAAGATAAGGAACAGGACCAACTGCCAGCACGTAGTGGCTGCGCGGGATGCGTTGCAAAAAAGTGTACTGATCGTCCAGGGCGACAATTTCGCCGCCACGCAGCCGGTGCATGGAAATATCATCAAGATGATATTTACTCAGCGGCTCGACACGCAGATCGAAAGAGAGATTTAAATCCATCTCCTTCAGCGTCTTACCCCAATCGTGTGGGGGGATCTCACGCAATTCGCTGCGCATCAGATACAGCGAACTGTTCATCAAATCATCCAGCGACTGTTTGCCCGCGCGTTCGGCGGTAAATTTGTACACCAGCCCAACCAGCAGAGACATCACCAGAAAGCAGACAAACAATAACAGGTAAAACTGGATAAACAGTTTTTTCATCGCTTATTCCCATGCATGAGGCGCAAAAAGATAGCCTTTGTTACGCACAGTTTTAATGCGATAAGGTTCTGCGGCGTTATCGAGCAGTTTTTTTCTTAACCGCGAAATAGCCACGTCCACGCTACGATCCAGTCCGTCATAACTGACGCCGCGTAAGTTCTTCAGCAATGCATCGCGGTCCATGATTTGCCCGGCATGAGTGGCTAATTCCCACAATAATTCGAAATCAGCCGTCGAGAGCGAGATTTCAGCATTAGCCAGAGTGACTACGCGGTTGATGGGATCGATGGTCAACGTGCCGAAATGCAGGGCTTTGTAGGGAGTCAGCGTCGTTTCCTGAAGACCTTTGGTCAGTGTGGCTTGCTCATTCTGACGCAAATGCAAACGTAAACGCGCTAACAAAACAGCAGGGGGCGTCGTTTTGAGAATATAGTCGCAGGCACCCATTTCTAGTGCCAGGATGTGGTTCATATCGCTATCGAGAGAGGTTAGAAGAACAATCGGTCCGGACCACTTTGCGCGTAAATCACGACAAATGGTCATGCCGTCCTTGCCTGGTAGCATGATATCGAGTAACACCAAATCCGGATTTTCTCGCAGAATAGTTTCTTCGGCCTGGTCGCCGCGCGGCTCTACGGTAACCTGCATATCATGTTTTGCCAGGTACGCGGCAATCAGTGAACCGACTTCCGCATCATCTTCCACAAATACGATAGTGTTCATATTATTCACGGTAGATATAAAAACGTCACAATACACCGCGCTGTTTTTACTTACTATCAATCGTTTCTAAACAAGTTTTCATCAGGTATTCTACTGGTGACTTGTTATGGAAGTGTTAAGGTAAAAAGATGGGGCTGGTAATCAAAGCCGCGCTCGGTGCGCTGGTAGTGCTGTTGATTGGTGTATTAGCAAAAACGAAAAATTATTATATCGCCGGACTGATTCCGCTTTTTCCGACTTTTGCGCTCATCGCGCATTATATTGTTGCCAGCGAACGCGGCATTGAAGCCTTACGTGCAACAATCATTTTTAGTATGTGGTCGATAATTCCCTATTTTGTTTACCTGGTGTCGCTGTGGTATTTCACCGGAATTATGCGCTTGCCCGCCGCTTTTATCGGTTCTGTAGTGTGCTGGGGACTAAGCGCATGGGTGTTGATTATATGCTGGATTAAGCTGCATTAACGCAGATGACGACCGCCATCAAGAGGGAAACTGCGTCCGGTGACAAAGCAGCTGGTAAGTAAGTAATCGACCAGGTCGATCACTTCTTTCTCGCCAGGCGCGGTTTTCATCAGTGATTTATTCAGCGCCTGTTGTCGATATTCGGCATCATCATGCTCATTAAACAGGATCAGCGATGGCGCAATAGAATTCACTTTCACTTCCGGTGCCAGCTTGCGGGCAAACGAGCGGGTCATATTATCCAGTGCCGCTTTGCTTGCAGCATAGGCAATATGTTTGTCGCTACCGCGCTCCACCACATAATCGGTAAAGTGAATGATATCGCTGGCGGCGTGTCCGTGCCCACGCAGTAATCTTTCTAGCGCATGGTTGAGCAGGTATGGGGTATTAACGTGGATCTGCATCATGCAAGCCAGTACGTCGGTGAGTGGCATACCTGGTTTTTCTGCCATCCACGCACTGGCATTGTGCAACACCGCACGCAGGCCGTGGGTGCTTTTTAGCACTTCATCGGCAAACGCCATCACACCGTCGTTGGTCGAAAAATCAGCCTGAATACACAGCGCACCCGCATTCATCAGCCCATCAATGGCAGGATAGTGTGTCCGATAGCTGACTATCACCGGTTGCTTTTGATTAATGAAATGCCATGCGAGGGCGAGGCCGATGCGACGGCCGCCTCCAGTAATTAATATTGGCAAGGGCTGGGTTTTACCCATCGTTATCTCCTTTGCTATCCAACGATGGGATGAACGTTATCCCACCAGCATCCAGGTCGCCGGAACTGAGGCAATTAACAGCATGCCAATCAGCACCATTTCCTGACGATTCAGTACATTATCATGTGTATGCGTTTTACGCGCGTACAGGAAGACCAGTAGCCCTGGCGCATACAGAACGACGGACAACAGCAGATGCATTGGACCAGAGGCGTACAATAACCATAAGCCATAAATGCAGGCACCGACACCTACCGCTTTATGCAGTGGACGGGTTGCAATTTTCAGCAAGAACGCGCCGACCAGGAAATAAGGTACCAGAATCATTTCTGAGGCGATGGTCAGCAACGTGTTGTAATCGGAACCGGTCAGCCAGATCAGTACCAGACAAATTTGCACGCAGATATTGGTCAGCCACAGTGAGGCGGATGGCGCGGCTTGTGCGTTCTGGCGCGCAAAAATGCGCGGGAATGCTTTATGGGTGGCTGCCAGGAACGGAACTTCTGCCGCCATGATGGTCCAGCTTAAGTACGCACCGCAAACGGAAACGATCAAACCGGCAGCGATGATGATTTCGCCCCACGGTCCCATCATTTCCACCATCAGACCGGCCATTGACGGGTTACGAATTTCAGCCAGTTCAGGACGTGCTACCACGCCCAGCGAAAGCAGGGTTACCAGCAAGTAAACGCCCAGAGCGGAGAGAACCGCCAGCAGTGTTGCTTTACCTACATCACGTTTATTACGCGCACGCGCCGAAACGACCACAGCACCTTCCACACCAATGAAAACCCACAGAGTGATCAGCATGGTGTTTTTCACCTGTTCCCATACCGGTACGCCAAGTGCAAGGCCAGTAAAGTCGAGCTTGAAGGTGTCCAGTTTGAACATCATCATCGCCAGCACAATAAACAGGCCCAGCGGCAACAATTTTGCCAGTGTCGCCACCAGGTTAATGCTGGCAGCGGTTTGTACCCCGCGCAGGATCAAAAAGTGAACAATCCACAATAAAGCCGAGGCACCGACGATCGATTGCCAGGTATTGCCATCGCCAAACAGACGCAATTCCGGCGTGTCCGTAAAAAAGCTTAACGCGGAAAAAACGATCACCAGATAGGAGACGTTGGCGATAACCGCGCACAGCCAGTACCCCCATGCGGAACAAAAGCCGATTAACTCACCAAACCCTTCGCGGGCATAGGTAAAGATGCCGCCGTCAAGCTCGGGGCGAATGCGTGTGAGGATCAGCATGGCAAAGGCCAGCAATAAAATGCCAGCACCAGTAATGCTCCAGCCGATGAGCAGTGCTGCCGGGCTGGCAACTGCCGCCATATTTTGCGGCAGACTGAAAACACCCGCGCCCAGCATTGAGCTTAATACCAGCGCGGTGAGTGCGCTCAGTCCCAGTTTCTTTTCCATCGATATCCAGTGGTTAAAACGTGATTAGAAGAATAAATATTAGGGCAAAACGCATAAAAATGGAGTTTGCCACTGAAGCGCGGGATTTTACGAAGAGATGTGTCTGCATGCAATGGTCGTGGGGAAATTTGTGACTAAAAATGCGAAAGGCGGCATTAAGCCGCCTTATAGTGGTAACTGAATAGTTATTTATACAGATCTGCGCTAACGGTGAGGTTATTACCACGTTCCTGCCACTGGCGGGTGATGTGGTAATACTTAGCGCCTTTCTTCGCGGCACGTTTCGCAACCTGATAGGAGACTTCGGTCATGTTGCCATAGTTGCCAGAGAATTTGATGCTGTCGAATGGAACCATCATCGCTGCTGTTGCTTTGTTCAGTTCTTCGACTTTGGTACCATCAGGAAGCGTGACAGTGTAACGCCCGCCTTTTGATGACTGGGTTTCAAAGAAGCGACCAACTTCAGAACTTGGTGATGCGGTTGTCGCAACCCCTGGGATCTCTACTTTCTTCGCTGCTTCGCCACCCGCAGCCAGAGCTGCACGTCCCGCTTCGGAATCTGCCGGGATCACATCCGGGCTTTGTACGACGCGTTTCTTAGCATCTTTTTTATAGATGAACGCTGTAATGCGCTGGTTACCGCCCTGGTTAGCATCGATTTGACGAACAATGTAGAAAGCGTAAGCGCCTTTCGCTTTTGCCGCTTTGGTGATGGCGTCATTGACTTCAGGCTGGCTACGATAGAAGCCCTGAACGGTAACCGTATCAAACGGTTCAATCAGAACGGCCTGATCTTTTGGCAGTTCGACAACACCGTTGATAACGCGATTACTTGTTTCTTCGGCTTTTTCAGCATCGGCTTTATAGAGGTCAGCGACCACACGCCAGTTACCGCTGTTACCAAAATCAGAAGTGTCGACAACATAAAAAGAGGCGGCACCTTCTTTATCAGCGCGACGAGAAACGGCTTTCACCGCTTCGCCAATAGCATTAAAACGACCGGTAACCACTACACGGTCAAAAGGTTTAACCGCTGCCGCTTGCTCCGGTGTCAGTTCTGTTGCTGCGTTAACGGAAAAGGCCGTAGCAGAAAGCAGTGCCGACGCCAGGAGGGTGTTCTTAAGCTTCATAAAAATAATCCTTCGCCTTGCGCAAACCAGGTACTGGTATTGTTATTAACGAGAAACGTGGCTGATTATTGCATTTAAACGGTGTAACTGTCTGCGTCATTTTTCATATCACATTCCTTAAGCCAATTTTAATCCTGTTCAAATGACGGTCTATGCTTAAAAAACAGCCGTATCAGCATCAATACTACTGAAGCAACTGAATTGTATAAGTTAATTTAATGTTAAGTAATGATTCGTGCCGGGGCGATATCACGTTTTACCTGTCCACCGAAGATAATTATCAGTCTTTATCTAGCGTTCTAAGGTGTTTATCCCACTATCACGGCTGAATCGTTAATATTTTGCGAGTTCACGCCGAAATACTGATTTTTGGCGCTAGATCACAGGCATAATTTTCAGTACGTTATAGGGCGTTTGTTACTAATTTATTTTAACGGAGTAACATTTAGCTCGTACATGAGCGGCTTGTGTGGATCCTGACACAGGCAAACCATCATCAATAAAACCGATGGAAGGGAATATCATGCGAATTGGCATACCAAGAGAACGGTTAACCAATGAAACCCGTGTTGCAGCAACGCCAAAAACAGTGGAACAGCTGCTGAAACTGGGTTTTACCGTCGCGGTAGAGAGCGGCGCGGGTCAACTGGCAAGTTTTGACGATAAAGCGTTTGTGCAAGCGGGCGCCGAAATTGTAGAAGGGAATAACGTCTGGCAGTCAGAGATCATTCTGAAGGTCAATGCGCCGTTAGATGATGAAATTGCGTTACTGAATCCAGGGACAACGCTGGTGAGTTTTATCTGGCCTGCGCAGAATCCGGAATTAATGCAAAAACTTGCGGAACGTAACGTGACCGTGATGGCGATGGACTCTGTGCCGCGTATCTCACGCGCACAATCGCTTGACGCACTCAGTTCGATGGCGAACATCGCTGGTTATCGCGCCATTGTTGAAGCGGCACATGAATTTGGGCGCTTCTTTACCGGGCAAATCACGGCGGCAGGGAAAGTGCCACCGGCAAAAGTGATGGTGATTGGTGCGGGTGTTGCAGGTCTGGCCGCCATTGGCGCAGCCAATAGTCTCGGCGCGATTGTGCGTGCATTCGACACCCGCCCGGAAGTGAAAGAACAAGTTCAAAGTATGGGCGCGGAATTCCTCGAGCTGGACTTTAAAGAGGAAGCGGGCAGCGGCGATGGCTATGCCAAAGTGATGTCGGATGCGTTCATCAAAGCGGAAATGGAGCTCTTTGCCGCCCAGGCAAAAGAGGTCGATATCATTGTCACCACCGCGCTTATTCCAGGCAAACCAGCGCCGAAGCTGATTACCCGTGAGATGGTTGACTCCATGAAGTCGGGCAGTGTGATTGTCGACCTGGCAGCCCAAAACGGCGGCAACTGTGAATACACCGTACCGGGTGAAATTTTCACTACGGAAAATGGTGTCAAAGTGATTGGTTATACCGATCTTCCGGGCCGTCTGCCGACGCAATCCTCACAGCTTTACGGCACTAACCTCGTTAATCTGCTGAAACTGTTGTGCAAAGAGAAAGACGGCAACATCACGGTTGATTTTGATGATGTGGTGATTCGCGGTGTGACCGTGATCCGTGCTGGCGAAATTACCTGGCCGGCACCGCCGATTCAGGTATCAGCTCAGCCGCAGGCGGCACAAAAAGCGGCACCGGAAGTGAAAACTGAGGAAAAATGTACCTGCTCACCGTGGCGTAAATACGCGTTGATGGCGCTGGCAATTATCCTTTTCGGCTGGCTGGCAAGCGTTGCGCCGAAAGAGTTTCTTGGGCACTTCACCGTTTTCGCGCTGGCGTGCGTTGTCGGCTATTACGTGGTGTGGAATGTTTCGCACGCGCTGCATACACCGTTGATGTCGGTCACCAACGCGATTTCAGGGATTATTGTTGTCGGAGCACTGTTGCAGATTGGCCAGGGCGGCTGGGTTAGCTTCCTTAGTTTTATCGCGGTGCTTATAGCCAGCATTAATATTTTCGGTGGCTTCACCGTGACTCAGCGCATGCTGAAAATGTTCCGCAAAAATTAAGGGGTAACATATGTCTGGAGGATTAGTTACAGCTGCATACATTGTTGCCGCGATCCTGTTTATCTTCAGTCTGGCCGGGCTTTCGAAACATGAAACGTCTCGCCAGGGTAACAACTTCGGTATCGCCGGGATGGCGATTGCGTTAATCGCAACCATCTTTGGACCGGATACGGGTAATGTTGGCTGGATCTTGTTGGCGATGGTCATCGGTGGGGCAATTGGTATCCGCCTGGCGAAGAAAGTTGAAATGACCGAAATGCCAGAACTGGTGGCAATCCTGCATAGCTTCGTGGGTCTGGCAGCAGTACTGGTTGGTTTTAACAGCTATCTGCATCATGACGCGGGAATGGAACCGATTCTGGTCAATATTCACCTGACGGAAGTGTTCCTCGGTATCTTCATCGGGGCGGTAACGTTCACGGGGTCGGTGGTGGCGTTCGGCAAACTGTGTGGCAAGATTTCGTCTAAACCGTTGATGCTGCCAAACCGTCACAAAATGAACCTGGCGGCTCTGGTCGTTTCCTTCCTGCTGCTGATTGTATTTGTTCGCACGGACAGCGTCGGCCTGCAAGTGCTGGCATTGCTGATAATGACCGCCATTGCGCTGGTATTTGGCTGGCATTTAGTCGCCTCCATCGGTGGTGCAGATATGCCAGTCGTCGTGTCAATGCTGAACTCATACTCTGGTTGGGCGGCAGCTGCAGCGGGCTTTATGCTTAGCAACGACCTGCTGATCGTGACCGGCGCGCTGGTCGGTTCTTCGGGGGCAATCCTTTCTTACATTATGTGTAAGGCGATGAACCGTTCCTTTATCAGCGTTATTGCGGGTGGTTTCGGCACCGACGGCTCTTCTACTGGTGATGATCAGGAAGTGGGTGAGCACCGCGAAATCACCGCAGAAGAGACAGCGGAATTACTGAAAAACTCCCATTCAGTGATCATTACTCCGGGGTACGGCATGGCAGTCGCGCAGGCGCAATATCCTGTCGCTGAAATTACCGAGAAACTGCGCGCTCGTGGTATCAATGTGCGTTTCGGTATCCACCCGGTTGCGGGGCGTTTGCCTGGGCATATGAACGTATTGCTGGCTGAAGCAAAAGTACCGTATGACATCGTACTGGAAATGGACGAGATCAACGATGACTTCGCTGATACCGATACCGTACTGGTGATTGGTGCTAACGATACGGTTAACCCGGCGGCGCAGGATGATCCGAAGAGTCCGATTGCTGGTATGCCTGTGCTGGAAGTGTGGAAAGCGCAGAACGTGATTGTCTTTAAACGTTCGATGAACACTGGCTATGCTGGTGTGCAAAACCCGCTGTTCTTCAAGGAAAACACCCACATGCTGTTTGGTGACGCCAAAGCCAGCGTGGATGCAATCCTGAAAGCTCTGTAACGCTGACGGCCTCTTCGGAGGCCGTCACTCTTTATTGAGATCGCTTAACAGAACGGCGATGCTTTGACCTCCTGCTGATTGTTCAAGGGCAATTTTGACAATAATTGTCAACGGCACGGAAAGCAGCATACCCACCGGTCCTAACAACCATCCCCAAAAAATCAACGACAGAAATACCACCAATGTGGAAAGCCCCAGCCCACGCCCCATGATCCGCGGCTCCAGAATATTGCCGAAGACCAGATTAATCAGCAGATATCCCGCCAGCACCAGCAACGCTTCGTAGAAGCCATTAAACACCAGTACCTGAGCGATAGGGGGGATTGCCGCGAGGACTGAACCAATATTCGGGATGTAATTAAGCGCAAAGGCCAGCAATCCCCAGACAAAAGCGAAGCGAACATCGAGTGCGGCGAGCATCGCCCAGGCGACCAGGCCGGTGATGATGCTGATGGCTGTTTTCAGCACCAGATAATGAGACACACTGTCAATCGCACGCTGAATCGCCGCCATCCCTTCAACCGGACGCGCCATCATTTGCTGAAATTTTCCGGGCAATTGTGGCACTTCGAGCAGCATAAACAACACCGTCAGCAGCAATAAAAATATTGATGACATGGCATTAGATAACTGCGTCAGTAGATTGGTGAGCAACGTCATCGCCGCGTTCGGATCAATGTAATGCGCCAGTTGGTCAACTGAGACGTCAATCCCTACGCGTTGCAACAACGGTTCAAGAGCTTGCAGCGGCGTCATAATAGAGTTGCGATATTGCGGTAACGTCCGCGTCAACTCGTTGAGCGCGGAACCCAGATAAGCTAACAGCAACACCATCGCCATCACGATGATGGTCATCAAAATCGACACCGCCAGTACACGCGGCACTCGCCAGCGGACCATGTGTTGCACCAGCGGGTTAAGAATAACAGCAATAAATAATGCGAGAATAAACGGCACGATGATCTCGGCGGCAAAACGGATACCACAGAGAATAATGACCAGCATTCCTAACATAATGACGATTTTTAGACCATTGAGCGTGATGATCGGCTTTGCCATGCTTGTCCCCGTTTTTTCTTCCTTTGCTAATAATAATGTCTTTTTCGTTCCGTCATCATAACGAAAATCAATCCGCTCGGGTAAAGAAGTGAAAATATTTTGAGTTAATTCTTAAGCTATGATACAAATCAGGCGTGTTCAACTACCGAGGACAATTATCATCCGCGATGATGAGAAGCAACACTGCGGATAATTGTAATATTATGGACAATTTGTTCAGGACGTTATTTTCTACATTTACCCATCTTCGTACCTCATCCACTATTTTGCTCGTAGGTGAGCAGCACTGGCGCAACGCGCTTTAGTCCTTTCTTCTGCCTAACCTTGCGCTATGCGCGGGGCTTGATCACTTTGCTCTGGTTTCGCTGAATTGAGCGAAAGATAAAATAATTCTCTTGCAGGAGAAGGACGATGTATATTTATTGGATTTTATTAGGTCTGGCTATTGCTACGGAAATTACCGGCACGCTGTCAATGAAATGGGCGAGCGTCAGTGAGGGTAATGGCGGTTTTATTTTAATGCTGGTGATGATTTCTCTGTCGTATATATTTCTCTCCTTCGCCGTTAAAAAAATCGCCTTAGGCGTAGCTTATGCGCTGTGGGAAGGTATCGGTATTTTATTGATTACCTTGTTTAGCGTTTTGTTATTCGATGAAAGTTTATCGCTGATGAAAATTGCCGGGTTAACGACCCTGGTGGCTGGGATTGTATTAATCAAATCAGGTACCCGTAAAGCGTGTAAACCTGAGCCGGAGGTGAACCATGGCGCAGTTTGAATGGGTACACGCCGTCTGGCTGGCATTGGCAATCGTGCTGGAAATCGTTGCTAATGTCTTTTTGAAATTTTCTGACGGCTTTCGTCGCAAAATCTATGGTTTGCTCTCCCTGGCGGCGGTGTTGGCTGCCTTTAGTGCGCTTTCTCAAGCCGTTAAAGGGATTGACTTGTCTGTAGCCTATGCATTGTGGGGCGGATTTGGTATTGCCGCCACGTTAGTCGCAGGTTGGGTTTTGTTTGGTCAACGTTTAAATCGCAAAGGCTGGATTGGTCTGGTCTTGCTGTTGGCTGGAATGATTATGGTGAAGTTTGCCTGATGAACACGCTGCCCGTGCTGTCGGGCAGCGTTTGAATGCTATTTTTGCAAAAGTTGGTCTAGCTTGTCGCGAAAACCAGTGACAGAAATGGCCCGGTTATCGGCACGCCAGCGATCTTTCGCGGCAGGAGCCGAACTTTGCACGCCAATTAACTGCCAGCCGTCATCGGTATGCAACATCAGTGGCGAACCGCTATCACCCGGCAAAGTATCGCACTGATGCGACATCACCGACGTTTGCGCCCAGCCAGTTACTTCGCAATTTTGATGACTGTATAGCGTATCGAGGTGATCTTCAGGATATCCCGCTTGAGTCACTTTTCGACCTGCCGCTTTTAATGCGGCGGTAAGTGCGGCTTTATCTCCCGCAAATAACGGCAACGGTGTAATGCCAGAAGGGGGATTACGTAGCACAATCAAACCGAAGTCCCACGGCGCAGCTGCGGGAGGAACAATCCAACCATCCCCATCTGCTTTTAACCGCTTTCCCAGTGTCGGGTCAACGCGGCCTTCTATGTCGTGGATCTCATAGCGCCAAAGACCTTTATTTGACACAAAACGCAGCGCCACCGCTTTATCGGCTTTACCCTTTGGCGGCGTCAATAAACAGTGTCCTGCCGTTAATGCCAGATTGGGTGCAATCAGCGTCGCCGTACATAAATTGCCGCTGGCCGTTTCCAGTTGCCCAACCGCATCCCACGGTGATTGGGTCGTGTCATTCACTGGCACACGATCATCATGACCAAAAAACAGGGTGCTGACCTCATCGTTTGCCGATTTGGCAACGTCTGGTTTATCTGCAAACACAAAAGCAGACGTCAAACTAATTGCACCCAACACTACAGCAATGGTTGTACGCATATCACACTCTGGTGGGTAATTATGATTATTAAAAGTAAACCCTCATAAATACTATAGACGGGACGGGATGAAAGTGGGAGTAAAATCAGATAACTACGATCAGGAAAGATAAAAACGGGTGGCAATCAGTGCGCATAAAATAAGGATGATAAGAATGAACTCAAAGCGATAACGGCCCACCATACTACCCTCCGCTAAAGGCGGTGCTAAACGTTACCCGCTTAGCACCGTAATTTTCAGGCGCGAGGGGGCGCGCCAGCATTACTGTTGAAAACTTACGCTGCGGGTTGTGCAGCAGGTTTTGCCGGTTGCTGATGGCTGTGTTTCTTGGCGTGTTTCTTCGCTGCCTGCGCTTTTTGTTCAGGGGCTTTCTGTTCAGCTTTCGCATTTTTATGATGCTTTTTAGCCGCCTGCGCTTTCTGGGCAGGTGCTGCTTTATGCTGTTTTTTATGATGTGTAGTTTTCGCCGGCGCTGCTTTGGTGGTCGTCGCAGTCGGAGCAGGTGTGGTCGCAGTCTCTGCAGCAAAGGCGGCAGAAGACAGACCCATAGCAGCGGCAACAACCAGAGCTAATACTTTTTTCATTGTCATACCCTCAATTTGTTTTTTCATTTAACCCCACTGCGGGGCCGTTGAAATAACTATATCCCTGGGAATGGCAGACTTCCGTGAGTGGTTGGTTTCAGCGTGTAACGATATGTACAATAGCAGAACAAATTACAGAATTGATAATAACGTATTGTGACTTAAGGAAAATTCAGCTACCAATAATAGTAGTCTTGATCGGGTTAACTATTTTACTACGTACAAAGCAGTACAATACCTGCGCATCAGTAATAAATGACACACAGCAAAATGAATCCGTTTCTTTGGATATTTATAATCCTGATGACACTAGATGCGCTGCGGGAATTGGCTGGCGCTTCGTCTATTTTAGGATGGCTATTAACGTTGGTTTGAGCAGGCAATAAGTCCGGATGGGTATTTACCGCAGTCCGGACTTATTTTTAGGCGTGCAGACGACGATGCAAACGCGTCCCGACCAGTAGAGCAATGACCAGCATCAGAGCAATAAATGCGCCGACGCCGTACCAGCCATAGTTATGCCAGAAAACACCACCCAGCGTCCCGGCAATACTCGACCCCAGATAGTAACTGAACAGATACAGCGAGGAGGCCTGGCCTTTAGCGCGTTTTGCGCGGGGGCCGATCCAGCTGCTGGCAACTGAGTGGGCTGCGAAGAATCCGGCTGAGAAGAGTAACATTCCGGCAAAGATTAGCCACAGCGAGCTGAATAAGGTCATCAGTAAACCAAACAGCATAACCCCCGTCGAAAACAACATCACTGGACCGCGCCCATAGCGGGTGGTCATGGTTCCGGCTTTGGGTGAGCTCCATGTACCGGTCAAATAAGCCAGCGATAATAAGCCAACCACGGCCTGACTGACATGCCAGGGGGAAAGCATCAACCGATAGCCGATGTAATTAAACAGCGTGACGAACGACCCCATCAGCAAAAAGCCTTCTGCGAACAATAACGGCAATCCCCGGTCACGCCAGTGCAGACGAAAGTTGATAAATAACGTCTTTGGTCGCAGGGAAGTCGGGCGAAAATGGCGTGATTCCGGGAGGATTTTCCAGAACATCAACGCCGAGGCCAGCGCGAAACAGCCGATAGCCGCCAGAGCAATTCGCCAGTTGAAAAAGTCCGTGAAGACACCGCTAATTAAGCGTCCGCTCATGCCGCCAATTGAGTTGCCGCTGATATACAACCCCATCGAAAAGGCCACGAAACTGGGGTGGATTTCCTCGCTAAGATAAGTCATGCCAACAGCTGCCACGCCACTTAACGAAAGCCCAATCAAGGCGCGCATAATCAAAATGCCGTGCCAGCTGGTCATCATTGTCGAAAGTAACGTACAAATGGAGGCCAACAGTAGCGCCGTGACCATCACTGGTTTGCGACCAATGGCATCGGATAGCGGGCCAGTAAACAGCAAACCGATAGCCAACATCGCCGTTGAAATGGACAGTGAAATACTACTGTTCGCAGGCGTTAAGCCAAACTCCTGCGAAAGCACCGGAAGGATAGGTTGCACACAATAGAGAAGTGCGAAGGTTGCCAGTCCGGCAGAGAAAAGCGCCAGGGTGACGCGCATAAATTGCGGCGTACCGCGTTTAATAAATTGATTTGGCTGAGAAATGCTTTGCTTGTCAGTGACGCTTGCCGGAGCGCCATCAACAGTTGTAGTACGGCTCACTTGAAATCCTTGCTAAATATGCCTGTGGATCAGGCTTATGAATAGATTAGGAAAATCGAATTGTTCTGTCTAATATATTAATAATCTCAAATAAGATGTTTTAAATATGAATATTGAACTTCGTCATCTGCGTTACTTTGTTGCTGTTGCGGAAGAGCTGCATTTCGGGCGCGCCGCTGCCCGCCTGAATATTTCGCAACCACCGCTAAGTCAGCAGATTCAGGCGCTGGAGCAACAAATTGGTGCCCGACTGCTGGCAAGGACCAATCGCAGTGTATTGCTGACGGAAGCAGGAAAACAGTTTCTTGCAGATAGTAGGCAAATCCTGTCTATGGTGGATGACGCTGCCGCTCGCGCTGAAAGGCTGCATCAGGGCGAAGCGGGGGAGTTGCGCATTGGTTTTACTTCGTCCGCTCCTTTTATTCGGGCGGTGTCCGATACGTTATCGCTGTTTCGTCGTGATTATCCCGATGTCCATTTACAAACCCGCGAAATGAACACTCGCGAGCAAATCGCTCCGCTCATTGAAGGAACGCTGGATATGGGATTGCTGCGTAACACAGCGTTACCGGAGACGCTTGAACACGCAGTCATCGTCCATGAACCGCTTATGGCGATGATCCCGCACGATCATCCCCTGGCAAATAACCCGAGTGTAACGCTGGCTGAACTGGCGAAAGAACCCTTTGTCTTTTTTGATCCGCACGTAGGGACAGGGCTGTATGACGATATTCTCGGGCTGATGAGACGTTACAATTTGACGCCCGTCATCACTCAGGAGGTGGGTGAGGCAATGACCATCATCGGTCTGGTTTCCGCTGGTCTGGGTGTTTCAATTTTGCCTGCGTCATTTAAACGTGTTCAGCTCAACGAAATGCGCTGGGTGCCGATTGCTGAAGAGGATGCGGTTTCTGAAATGTGGTTGGTCTGGCCGAAACACCATGAACAAAGTCCGGCTGCGCGTAACTTTCGTATTCATCTGCTGAATGCTCTCAGGTGAGGGAAATTTCAGCGAAAAAGCCCGAAAAATGTGCTGTTAATCACATGCCTAAGTAAAAATTTGACGACACGTATTGAAGTGCTTCACCATAGCCTACAGATTATTTCGGAGCGCGAAAATATAGGGAGTATGCGGTGGTTGCTGAAAACCAGCCTGGGCACATTGATCAAATAAAGCAGACCAACGCGGGCGCGGTTTATCGCCTGATTGATCAGCTTGGTCCAGTCTCGCGTATCGATCTTTCCCGTCTGGCGCAACTGGCTCCTGCCAGTATCACCAAAATTGTCCGTGAGATGCTCGAAGCACACCTGGTGCAAGAGCTGGAAATCAAAGAAGCGGGGAACCGTGGCCGTCCGGCGGTGGGGCTGGTGGTTGAAACTGAAGCCTGGCACTATCTTTCTCTGCGCATTAGTCGCGGGGAGATTTTCCTTGCTTTGCGCGATCTGAGCAGCAAACTGGTGGTGGAGGAGTCGCAGGAACTGGCGTTAAAAGATGACTCGCCATTGTTGGATCGTATCATTTCCCATATCGATCAGTTTTTTATCCGCCATCAGAAAAAACTTGAGCGTCTGACTTCTATTGCCATTACCTTGCCGGGAATTATTGATACGGAAAATGGTATTGTACATCGCATGCCGTTCTACGAGGATGTAAAAGAGATGCCGCTCGGCGAGGCGCTGGAGCAGCATACCGGCGTACCGGTTTATATTCAGCATGATATCAGCGCATGGACGATGGCTGAGGCCTTGTTTGGTGCCTCACGCGGGGCGCGCGATGTGATTCAGGTGGTTATCGATCACAACGTGGGGGCGGGCGTCATTACCGATGGTCATCTGCTACACGCAGGCAGCAGTAGCCTCGTGGAGATTGGTCACACGCAGGTCGACCCATATGGGAAACGCTGTTATTGCGGGAATCACGGCTGCCTCGAAACCATTGCCAGTGTGGACAGTATTCTTGAGTTGGCACAGCTGCGTCTCAATCAATCCATGAGCTCGATGTTACACGGACAGCCGTTAACCGTTGACTCATTGTGTCAGGCGGCATTGCACGGCGATCTGCTGGCAAAAGACATCATTACCGGGGTAGGCGCACATGTTGGGCGCATTCTTGCCATCATGGTGAATTTATTTAACCCACAAAAAATACTGATTGGCTCACCGTTAAGTAAAGCGGCAGATATCCTCTTCCCGGTCATCTCGGATAGCATCCGTCAGCAGGCCCTTCCTGCGTATAGTCAGCACATTAGCGTTGAGAGTACCCAGTTTTCTAACCAGGGTACGATGGCGGGCGCTGCGCTGGTAAAAGACGCGATGTATAACGGTTCTTTGTTGATTCGTCTGTTGCAGGGTTAACATTTTTTAACTGTTCTACCAAAATTTGCGCTATCTCAATTTGGGCCAGGAAAGCATAACTTAGACTTTCAAGGTTAATTATTTTCCTGGTTTATATTTGTGAAGCATAACGGTGGACTTAGTGATGCTGAAGCGTTTCTTTATTACAGGTACAGACACTTCTGTAGGGAAAACGGTGGTTTCCCGCGCATTGCTACAAGCGTTAGCCTCCCAGGGAAAAACGGTTGCGGGATATAAACCCGTAGCGAAGGGGAGCAAAGAGACACCCGAAGGGCTGCGTAATAAAGATGCCCTGGTGTTGCAGAGTGTTTCAACCATCGAACTGCCTTATGAAGCAGTTAATCCTATCGCGTTAAGCGAAGAAGAAAGTAGCGTGGCGCATAGTTGCCCAATCAATTACACCCTCATTTCAAACGGCCTGGCAAACCTGACCGATAAAGTCGATCATGTGGTGGTCGAAGGTACTGGCGGTTGGCGCAGTCTGATGAATGATTTGCGTCCGCTCTCTGAATGGGTGGTGCAGGAACAACTACCGGTGTTGATGGTTGTCGGTATTCAGGAAGGTTGCATTAACCATGCACTTCTGACAGCTCAGGCGATTGCCAACGACGGGCTGCCGCTCATTGGCTGGGTGGCTAACCGAATCAACCCAGGACTGGCGCATTATGCGGAAATCATTGATGTGCTGGGTAAAAAACTTCCAGCACCGCTCATTGGTGAACTGCCTTATTTACCGCGCGCCGAACAGCGTGAACTGGGGCAATACATCCGCTTAGCTATGCTGCGCAGTGTGCTGGCGGTAGATAGAGTCACGGTGTAACGTCCGCGAAATTACCGACGCAATTACGCAGGCAATCAATAAACCGGGGAGTAGCTGATACTCCCCGGTCATTTCACATATCATCAACGTCGACATAATCGGCGCGTGCGTGGTCGCCGCCAACAGTGTCGCCATCCCGGTCAATCCGAGTAAAAGCGTAATTTCTTCGCTATCAGGAAACCATAACCCCAGGCTACGCCCATACAACATGCCAATGGCAAGACCGATAAAGAGTGTCGGTGTAAACACACCACCAGGCGCGCCGGAACCGCTACTTGCCAGAACGGCAAACAGTTTGCAAAGGAAGATCCCGGCAATGATCATTAACAGTGGCGGGGCGGTTAAAAAGGATTGTACGGTGCTATAGCCGTTGCCCCACACGGCAGGGGTGAACAGAGAAAGCAGACCCACGATCAACCCGCCGAGTGCCAGTTGACAGGGGGGCGCAAGTTTGAGACTTACAAATCCACGATGACTGGCGTTCATTAACGTTAACAACACTGGTCCGCATAGACCTGCCAGCACACCTGTACTGATAATCAGCGCATAGTCACGAGCCTGAACCGTCACTGAGAGTTGTACGCTGTAGAGTAACGCGTCGCTATGATTAATCAGATTGCTAACCAGCAACGCCACGACGGCGGAAATAATCACCGGGCCGAGAGAGGCCAACATCATAGTGCCAAACAGCACTTCGGCTATAAATAAACTGCCAGCAAGCGGGGCGCGGTAAGCCGCAGCCATTCCCGCCGCAGCTCCACAGGCAATCCATAATTTCCACTCCTGGCGTGACGTAAAACGCTGAGCAAAACAGGAGGCGGCAAGGGCAGCTAAAAGAATCATCGCACCTTCGCGACCAATTGCGCTGCCGCTAGTTACTACCAGCAGAGAGGCAAGCGATTTAACCAGGCTTGCTGCGTAATCGAATTTACCATCGGTTTGCAACGCTTCCATGTAATCGGTCGGCGCATGAGGGCGTTGCTGGGTAAATTTCTGCCAGCCCATCAGCAACAAACCCGCCGCCAGTCCGCCGAGCGCCGGAGTTAGCAGCCGTCGCCACGGAGAAAGATTCGTCGCTGCATTGACCAGACTGCCGGAGTCATTATTGAGGAACAGCCATTCCAGTAGCAGCATCGCGTGACGAAACGCGGCAACGGCAAAGGCCGCAAGAATACCGACTATTATTGCGATAAGCAGACGGCGGAACATAGTGCGCAGATCCGGATAGCTGTGTAGATGGTGCATGAGCAGAAATGGACAATGAAACACGAGCGACTATTTTGCGGCAAAACAGGTTATCGGCAAAAGCAGTGCGTGCTTAAAGCGATAAAATACGTGACGTTGTAACGTATTGTTGCCGAATAACGCGTGATTGTCGCCATCCGGCAATATTGCGGCAACTTTATCGAAACAGTGGTTTAACCGCGACAGGAATCAACAGTTGTGATTGCCATTGCGCCAGCGTTAAGCGAGCCAGTTCACCCAGCGCACGGTAGAAAGGGTGTTCTGCTTTTTCGATAAAAACGTCAAGAAATCGTGTTGACCACGGAAAAAGGTGCCATGCCAGCAATTCTTCGCATTCTGTCTTGCGACCATTCTCCGCCAACCACGCAGCCATCAACAGCAGTGAACCAAAATGATCTTCCGGTTCGTTTTGCTTCATTTCAAACTGAATGCCTTTCTCGCGCATCCACTGACGAAGTGCCAATGTTGAATCGCCAAACAGCACAGATTCGCGATCCAGCCAGACCGACCCCCACGGCGGAGACGGCAGTGCCCACGGGCCGACAAACAAACGCTGCCAGGCCTGGGCGCGAGTCTCTTCACTCTGTGCCTGAAAAGCCGTCACCAGCGGCGCTAATGACGCTTCTGGTAGAGGCCACTGAGTTTCCCAGCCGTCACTGGTGAGTACCGCAACCAGAGGTGCGGCTTCTGCACTCTCTGGAGCGTAATAAAACAGCGCGCCCAACACGCGCGCCGCGACAGAAAAATTATCTTGCTGTGAAAAATGGGTCATTCCTAACATCCTGAAATGTGCGGGTTGCCCCGCACCAATTTGTTAACCTGCAATAGCCATTCCTACCGTCATGTGCAGGCCATAAAAGAGCACACGCCCGATCATCTCACCGCCGAGTATGAGGATTAGCCCCAGAATAAGTCCGGCAACGTGAGGTTCACGGCGACGAATGAGCGGACAAAGCCAGCATCCTAGACCTGTGCATAACAATACCACACGCCAGACCTGTAAGGAGGCGTAATCTGGTACCAGTGCGCTGGCTTGTTGCACGGATGAGTGAATAGACGCCAGAGACAAACCTTGCAGCACAATCACCCCGGCACAAGCGATCAGCGCCAGAACGCTAATGATGGCAAATGGTGTGGTATTAAATGTAACGCGAGCTGCCCGCAGAATTGCGGCAGCAAGTATTGGACCGCTCAACAATACCGTCAGGAAGAAAGCCAGCGTAGTGTAACCGTTATGCCAGGTTGGCACGGTGTCGATTTGATACACGCAGGTCATCATCCAGACGAAAATGACGCCGAGCGCCATGCTGACAAGTAACCAGAGTTTCCCCAACGCTTGCGGCATTTTACCGATGACCGCCACCAGCCACCATAGTCCGCCAACGGCAAAAAATATGGAACCGGCAGCAATCTCGTTACTCAGACCAGAAGCTCCGATTCGATTCAGCGAGTTAAACGCTCGCAGTGGCGATCCCAGGTGCATGACAGAGGCAATAAACCCGATGCCCATCAACAGCCAGAGGAAAAACATGCCACGGACAATACGCTGACGGTCTGCGTCATTTTTGCTGGCGAACCAGCCAATTCCGCTAACAATCAGCGCGCCTACTACGCATTGGCCCAATACGGTAAAGATAACCAGTGGCCATTCGTGCCATCCATTTCCCATTTTACACTTCCTCCGGATTAGCCAGGTAACCAGTGGTATCGCCGGTCGGGCGGCTGTTGGCGTTAGGTTTGATAACAATATTGGGTTTTGTGAAATGCGCGCGCGGAAGTGGCGCGACGGCAGCCAGAGTGCCGTGCTTCTGGCGCAGCTCTTCAATTGGACCGAATTCAAGTGCACGCAGCGGGCAGGATTCGACACATATGGGTTCTTTCCCCTCGGCGACGCGCGAATAACAACCATCGCACTTCGTCATGTGCCCTTTTTCAGCATTGTACTGTGGCGCGCCGTACGGACAAGCCATGTGGCAGTAGCGGCAGCCGATACAAACATCTTCATCAACCACCACAAAGCCATCTTCACGCTTATGCATTGCGCCGCTGGGGCAGACTTTTGTACATGCGGGGTCATCGCAATGGTTACAGGAGATGGAGAGATAATAAGCGAACACGTTCTGGTGCCAGACGCCATTATCTTCCTGCCAGTCGCCGCCAGCATATTCATAAACACGGCGGAAACTGACTTCCGGGCCAAGATCTTTAAAATCTTTGCACGCCAGTTCGCAGGTTTTACAGCCAGTACAGCGGCTGGAATCGATAAAAAATCCATATTGTGTGGTCATGGGCTACTCCTTAAACCTTTTCGATCTGGACGAGATTGCTGTGCGACGGGTTTCCCTTTGCCAGCGGTGAAGGGCGGTGAGAGGTCAGAATATTGATACTGCCGCCGTGATCGACCCGGTCACCAAACATATCCGCTTTAAGCCACGCACCTTGCCCGATGGCGGTAACGCCAGGCAGAATACGCGGAGTCACTTTTGCGACAATGCGCATTTCTCCATTATTGTTAAATACCCGCACTGTATCGCCATGACGGATACCGCGTGCCTGAGCATCAATGGGGTTGATCCACACCTCTTGTGGGCAGGCCTGCTGTAACACATCAATATTGCCGTAGCTGGAGTGGGTACGTGCTTTGTAGTGGAAGCCCGTTAGCTGCAGTGGATAGGTTTTCCGCAGGGGATCGTCCCAGCCATCAAAACCTGGGGTATACGCAGGAAGGGGATGAATAATTTCATCTTTTTTCAATTCCCAGGTATCCGCAATCGTCGCCAGTCGTTCAGAATAAATTTCGATTTTCCCCGAAGGTGTTTTCAACGGGTTTGCCTGTGGATCTTCACGGAATGCGCGGAAAGCGACGTAATGTTCTTCCGGGCATTTTTTCTTAAAGATCCCGGTCGTTTTCATCTCCTCGTAGTCCGGCATCTCAGGGTTACGTTCCTTCGTTTTCGCATGGAGATATTTGATCCATTCATGCTGGCTGCGACCTTCAGTAAAAGTTTGATAAACGTCTGGTCCTAAGCGTTTCGCGACTTCACTCAGCATCCAGTAGATGGGTTTGCGTTCAAATTTTGCCGAGGTGGCGGGTTGGGCGAGGATCACATAGCCCATATTCCCGGCAGATTCATGAGAGATAAGGTCTTCTTGCTCTGTTGGCATCAGGTCGGGCAACAGGATATCGCAATACTTAGCCGAGGCCGTCATGAAGTGGTCAATGCCAACAATCATCTCGCACTTGCTGTCATCCTGAAGCACCTCATGGGTGTGATTGATGTCGCCATGTTGATTGATCAATGTGTTACTGGCGTAGCACCATAAAAACTTGATGGGGACATCCAGTTTTTCTTTTCCACGAATACCATCACGGGTCGCGGTCATTTCCGTACCGTGGTCGATGGCATCTGTCCATGTAAAGACGGAAATCTGCGTTTTAACAGGATTATCAAGCATCGGGAACCATTCGACCCCCAGATCCCAGCTACCTTCGCGTACACCTGAGTTGCCGCCGTTTATGCCGACGTTACCGGTGAGAACGGAAAGCATGGCAATAGCGCGGGACGTTTGCTCGCCGTTGGAGTGTCGTTGTGGCCCCCAACCCTGACAAATATAAGCAGGTTTTGCTGAACCGATCTCTCGTGCCAACTGGATAATTTTTTCTTCCGGGATGCTGGTGATTTTTGCTGCCCATTCCGGCGTTTTAGCAATGCCGTCAGGCCCTTCGCCCAGAATATAGGCTTTATAATGTGCGTTACGTGGTGCGCTGGGGGGCAGCGTTTTTTCATCGTAACCAACACAATATTTGTCGAGAAATGGCTGATCGATCATATTTTCAGTAATCAGCACCCAGGCAATCGCACAGGCCAGTGCACCATCAGTACCAGGGCGAATGGGCAGCCATTCATCTTCACGCCCGGCAGCTGTGTCGTTATAACGTGGATCGATGACGATCATGCGTGCGTTTGAACGTTCGCGGGCTTGCTCGACGTAGTAAGTGACACCACCGCCGCTCATCCGGGTTTCTGCCGGGTTATTTCCGAACATAACGACCAGCTTCGTATTGGCGATATCATCCGGGCTGTTGCCATCATTGGCACCGAACATATAACTCATTGCGGCACTGATCTGTGCGGTACTGTAGCTGCCATAGCGACTGAGAAAACCACCACAAGAGTTCATCAGACGGTACGGGACGTTTGAGTTGGTGATGTTTCCGCCATCTACGCCTGTTCCGTACAGGACATGTACAGCCTCATTGCCGTAATCTTTTAGGATCCGCCGAAGATTATCACTGATGGTATCCAGGGCTTCGTTCCAACTTATCCGTTCAAATTTACCTTCACCGCGCTTGCCGACGCGCTTCATGGGATATTTCAGCCGATCAGGATGATTCATCCGTCGGCGGATAGAGCGCCCGCGTAAACAGGCCCGAACCTGATGATTACCGTAAACGTCGTCACCTGTCGTATCAGACTCCACCCAGTACACAGTGTCATCTTTCACATGCAAACGTAACAGACAGCGGCTCCCGCAGTTAACGGTGCAGGAACTCCAGACCGCTTTCTCTTCTACCGGAGCCTCTGCCGCTCGGACCATTTGGGAAAATGGCAGTGTGAAAGCACTGCTTGCTAGCGCGAGACTGCCAAGAGCGGAGGTTTTCACCAGACTTCTACGGCTGATTTCAGCCGACATGAGCGCCTCTGTGGTATGGATTTTCATCATTACTCACTTATTGCTTTTCAAGCAAAATGTCATGCCATAATTTATGGTTGTAGTGGGTTATATTTTTTCGATCTCGACCAGATTAGTGTGCTGCGGGTTTCCCTTCGCCAGTGGTGAAGGGCGCAGAGTGGTTAGCGTATTCACACAGCCGCCGTGGTCGATTTTATCGCCAGACATATTGGCCTCGTGCCAGGCTCCCTGGCCCATAGCGCTAACTCCAGGGAGAATGCGTGGTGTCACTTTGGCTGGTAGCCGAACTTCGCCACGATGGTTAAACACTCGCACCATATCGCCGTTGGCAATCCCACGTTTCTGTGCATCTATAGGGTTGATCCACACTTCCTGACGGCAGGCTGCCTTCAGGACATCAATGTTGCCGTAGGTCGAGTGAGTACGGGATTTGTAATGGAAACCAAACAGTTGTAGCGGGAAGGTACTACGTTCAGGGGCGTCCCAGCCTTCAAAGGTTGAGGCATAAACCGGCAGTGGGCTTATCACTTCATCTTTTTCCAGTTCCCAGGTACGGGCAATTTCCGCCAGTTTGCTGGAATAAATTTCAATCTTACCGGAAGGCGTTTTAAGTGGATTTGTCTCGGGGTCGTCACGAAATGCTTTGTAGGCGATAAAATGACCATTGGGATCCTTACGCTTATAGATACCCATTTTTTTCAGTTCGTCGTAAGACGGTAATGCCGGATCTTTGGCAAGCATTTTGGCGTACAGATGTTGTAACCATTGTTCCTGAGTGCGGCCTTCAGTGAATTTTTGATAGACGTCAGGGCCAAGACGTTTCGCGACTTCACTTAGGATCCAGTAAATCGGTTTGCGTTCGAATTTTTCGCTGGTGACTGGCTGGAGGAAAATGAGATATCCCATGTTACCGGCGTAATCGTTAGGAATAATATCTTCCTGCTCAACGGTCATCAGGTCTGGCAGCAGAATGTCGGCATATTTTGCCGATGAGGTCATAAAGTTTTCGATGACCACAATCATTTCGCATTTCGATTCGTCCTGCAGAATTTCATGCGTTTTGTTAATGTCAGAATGCTGATTAACCAGGGTATTTCCCGCGTAGTTCCAGATGAACTTAATGGGCACATCCAGTTTATCTTTGCCGCGGACGCCGTCGCGGATTGCCGTCATTTGCGGGCCATGATCGATAGCATCTGTCCAGCTGAAGCAGGAGATTGACGTTTTGACCGGATTATCCAGCACCGGCAGGCGTTCTATGGTAATGGTATAGGTCGATTCACGCGCGCCACTATTCCCGCCGCTGATGCCGACATTGCCCGTCAGAATAGGCAACATCGCAATAGCGCGTGCAGTCAGCTCGCCGTTTGCCTGGCGTTGCGGTCCCCAGCCCTGGCAGATATAAGCGGGTTTTGCTGTGCCAATTTCACGCGCCAGTTTGATGATACGGTCCACCGGGATACCGGTAATTTGCGAAGCCCACTGCGGCGTTTTCGCTGTTTTGTCGTCTCCTTCACCAAGAATATAGGCTTTATAGTGACCATTTTTTGGTGCATCTGCGGGTAAGGTTTTTTCGTCATAGCCGACGCAGTATTTATCGAGAAAAGGTTGATCAACGAGATTTTCGTTAATCAATACCCAGGCAATACCCGCAACCAGCGCGGCATCGGTGCCTGGGCGAATAGGAAGCCATTCGTCTTCACGACCGGCAGCCGTATCGGTATATCGCGGATCGATAACAATCATTTTTGCGTTCGATTTCTCGCGCGCTTTTTCAAGAAGATAAGTGATGCCACCGCCGCTCATGCGGGTTTCTGCCGGGTTGTTACCAAACATCACGACCAGCTTGCTGTTTTCAATATCCGTGGTGCTGTTGCCATCATTACTGCCGTAGGTGTAGGGCATGGCACAGGAAATTTGCGCGGTGCTGTAGGAGCCATACTGATTGAGTGAACCGCCGTAGCAGTTCATCAGGCGTTTGACCGCCGAGGCTGATGGTGAAGAGCGGGTCATATTGCCGCCAACAATCCCCGAAGAGTACTGAATATATACAGCCTCATTGCCATATTGTTCGACGGTTTTTTTCAGGCTACTGGCGATAGTATCCAGGGCTTCATCCCAGCTAATCCGTTCGAATTTGCCTTCGCCACGTTTGCCCACGCGTTTCATTGGGTAATTCAAGCGATCGGGATGATTAATACGTCGACGGATGGACCGACCGCGCAAACAGGCGCGTACTTGATGATTGCCATACTCGTCGTTGCCGGTGTTGTCAGTTTCCACCCAGGTGACTTCATTATCTTTAACATGTAGACGAAGTGCACAGCGGCTACCACAGTTGACGGAACAGGCACCCCAGACCACTTTTTCGCTGGCCTGTTGTACCGCTGCCGCTGCACTGCGCAGGGTGAACGGTAAAGAAAAACCGCCTGCAGCCAGCGCCAGAGAACCTATCGCGGTAGATTTAACGAGTGTTCTGCGGCTGATGCCCACCATTTGTTCATTTTTGGACATAACTCACTCCCTGTTCTTTATCGTTATATAAAAGTTTATATATTGAATATTTAGCGCGCTAACAATAGAGGGAGTCTACCCATTTTGGGTTAAGAATTATTAATCCATATCAATAGAAGGGTATGAGTAATAAGGAGGGATTATGTTGTATGTTCATATCGCCGGACCTGTTGAATCCGGCGTTCAGTCGATAATGTGTTACTGCGGTTCGGCAGGCGCGCCATCCTGGGTAGACTGCGCGGGAGCAGAGAGGTTACCGCTGGTGGTGCGGGTATAGAGAATTTTATGCGTATCATTAGCACAATGCCCGACGACCTGGGAATCAGGCTGATCAACCTGGTCATTGGGTACAATACTTAACGTGAAGCTGCTTTCAGGTACGCCATTATTGATAATACGCTGTGATATATCGCTCTTTATGCGCTCACAGGAAACCGGGACGGCGAGTACCGCGGGTGAGGCGAGGGCGAGCAGAAGCGCGGCACAGCAAGTTGAGAGTTTCATCATAAGCTCCTTACGCGAATATAACTTCTTTAAGCATAGCATTTAACGTGTAAAGTACTGTATTTGCTACTATGATTGAGAATCATCTCTACTGTCTGGTGACTGTTGTGAAATACAAATTACTACCATGCTTACTCGCGATATTACTCACAGGATGTGACCGCACAGAGGTAACACTTTCATTTACCCCTGAGATGGCCAGTTTCTCTAATGAATTCGATTTTGATCCGCTGCGTGGTCCGGTAAAAGATTTCACTCAGACATTAATGGATGAGCAAGGGGAAGTAACGAAGCGTGTTTCGGGGACTTTGTCGGAAGAAGGCTGTTTTGATTCACTCGAATTATTGGATCTGGAAAATAATACCGTGGTTGCCCTGGTATTGGACGCCAATTATTACCGTGATGCCCAGACACTGGAGAAAAGAGTACGTTTACAGGGAAAATGCCAGCTAGCAGAATTACCTTCTGCCGGGGTGAGTTGGGAAACCGATGATAATGGCTTCGTGATTAAAGCCAGCAGCCAACAAATGCAGATGGAATATCGCTATGATGATCAGGGTTATCCGCTGGGTAAAACCACGAAAAGTAACGACAAAACATTATCTGTCAGCGCTACGCCATCAACGGATCCGATCAAAAAATTAGATTACACAGCGGTTACTTTACTGAATAATCAACGGGTTGGTAATGTAAAACAGAGCTGTGAATATGACAGTCACGCCAATCCGGTAGACTGTCAGCTAATCATTGTTGATGAAGGAGTAAAACCCGCCGTCGAACGGGTTTACACCATCAAAAATACTATCGATTATTATTAATGCTATTGTGCGGTCGGCTTCAGGAGAGTCTGACCCGGTGTTTTGTGCTCTGCCAGATACTGATGCTGGAATATGCACATGCGAATGGCATTCCGATATTGACCATTAATAAAGAACTCATGCATCAATTCACCTTCAACCGTAAAGCCAAGCTTGCGGTAAATGTGAATCGCTTTTTCATTCTCTTTATCGACGATCAGATACAGCTTATAGAGATTGAGAACGGTGAAGCCATAGTCCATTGCTAATTTTGCGGCACGCGTTGCCAGACCTTTCCCCTGATATTCCGGGGAGATAATTATCTGAAATTCTGCGCGGCGATGAACATGGTTAATTTCCACCAGCTCCACCAGACCGGCTTTTTCGCCGTCACATTCCACCACAAAGCGCCGTTCGCTCTGATCGTGAATATGCTTATCGTACAGATCAGAGAGTTCAACAAAGGCTTCGTAGGGTTCCTCGAACCAGTAACGCATCACACTGGCGTTATTGTCGAGTTGATGTACATAGCGTAAATCTTCACGCTCCAGCGGGCGTAGCTTAACACTGTGGGCGCTTGGCATAACGTGTCCTTACATTCCTTAAATCAATAACAGGTTAGGGGGTAATAACGCGGCCAGTTCGACGGTCCAGGCAGCGCAAAGTATTTGGCTCCCAGTAGGCATTGATGTTGGCGCTTTGCTCACATTTATCGCGGTTATCAAAAGCGGCGTCGGCTTTATCCCACTCTTTTTCAGTGCGTTTATTCACTTTCTGGCGCAGATTGCGCGTGTCATTCCATTGCTCTTTTTCCATAGCGGCGTGCTGGCGGCTTTGTGCACTGTCGCCAGACTCAATCACCAGTTTGTTAGTTTCGGCATGAACAGTTGTGCTCAATGCCAGTGTGCAAGGCAGCAGAAAAGCGAGCAGGCCAATTCGTTTGCTGAGAGTAATTTTCATAATTCATTCCCTGTATGAATGATTAAAGGTGATTCTACACCATCCACTGCGAACGCAAAACGTACCAGGAGGATGTTTATATTGATGATATTATGTCGTCCTATAACTATACATGATGTCAATAAGTGACAAAGATGATTAAAACAACGTTACTGTTTTTTGCTACTGCGCTGTGTGAAATTATTGGATGCTTTCTGCCCTGGTTGTGGTTAAAACGAAACGCCAGTATCTGGCTGTTGCTTCCGGCGGGGATTTCTCTGGCACTGTTTGTCTGGTTGTTAACGTTGCATCCTGCGGCGAGTGGGCGTGTTTACGCGGCTTATGGTGGCGTTTATATCTGCACGGCGTTAATTTGGCTGCGCGTTGTGGATGGCGTGAAACTGAGTCTTTATGACTGGACGGGGGCGTTGATTGCGCTTTGCGGCATGTTGATCATTGTTGCGGGCTGGGGGCGCGCGTAAGGACATAAATCCATTTTATCAATAAGATACAAGGAAGTGTCAGCTGACAAAAGGTATTCTATTTCATCTTTTGTCAACCATTCACGGCGCAAATATACGCCTTTTTTTGTGATCACTCCGGCTTTTTTTGATCTTCATACTTGTATGGTAGTAGCTCAGTTGCGTAGATTTCATGCATCACGACAAGCGATGCAAGGAATCGAACATGAAGATCGTAAAGGCTGAAGTTTTTGTTACCTGTCCGGGGCGTAATTTCGTCACATTAAAAATCACCACTGAGGACGGTATTACGGGCCTTGGGGATGCCACCCTCAATGGACGTGAGCTTTCCGTGGCCTCTTATTTGCAGGATCACCTTTGTCCGCAGCTTATTGGTCGCGATGCACAGCGTATCGAAGATATCTGGCAGTATTTTTATAAAGGTGCTTACTGGCGTCGCGGTCCGGTGACGATGTCGGCCATTTCAGCGGTTGATATGGCGCTGTGGGATATTAAAGCCAAAGCTGCCAACATGCCGCTTTACCAGTTACTCGGCGGCGCGTCTCGTGAAGGGGTGATGGTTTATTGCCATACCACCGGTCACAGTATTGATGAAGCTCTGGATGATTATGCCCGTCATCAGGAGCTGGGATTCAAAGCCATCCGCGTGCAGTGCGGAATCCCTGGTATGAAAACCACCTACGGCATGTCGAAAGGCAAAGGTCTGGCTTATGAACCCGCAACCAAAGGACAGTGGCCGGAAGAGCAGCTGTGGTCGACGGAGAAATACCTCGATTTCATGCCGAAATTGTTTGACGCGGTACGTAACAAGTTTGGTTTTAATGAACATTTGCTGCATGACATGCACCATCGCTTAACGCCTATTGAAGCGGCGCGCTTTGGTAAAAGCATTGAAAATTATCGCATGTTCTGGATGGAAGACCCGACGCCTGCGGAAAACCAGGAATGCTTCCGCCTGATTCGCCAACACACCGTCACGCCAATTGCAGTGGGTGAAGTCTTCAACAGCATTTGGGACTGCAAACAGCTGATTGAAGAACAACTTATCGACTATATCCGCACCACGCTGACTCACGCGGGGGGGATTACCGGTATGCGCCGGATTGCCGATTTTGCTTCGTTGTATCAGGTACGTACTGGCTCACACGGTCCTTCCGATTTGTCACCAGTCTGCATGGCTGCGGCGCTGCACTTTGATCTGTGGGTCCCCAATTTCGGTGTCCAGGAATACATGGGCTATTCCGAACAAATGCTCGAAGTCTTCCCGCACAACTGGATTTTCGATAACGGCTATATGCATCCGGGCGATAAACCAGGTCTTGGCATCGAGTTTGATGAAAAGCTGGCGGCGAAATATCCCTATGAACCTGCTTATCTGCCAGTCGCACGTCTGGAAGATGGCACGCTGTGGAACTGGTAAGGAGTAAGATAATGAAAAGCATTTTAATTGAAAAACCGAATCAACTGGCAATTATCGAACGCGAAATACCCACCCCGTCAGCGGGTGAAGTACGAGTAAAAGTGAAACTTGCCGGAATTTGTGGTTCAGATAGCCATATTTATCGTGGGCATAATCCTTTTGCGAAATATCCGCGCGTCATTGGACATGAATTCTTTGGCGTCATTGATGCAGTGGGTGAAGGCGTGGAAAGCGACAGAGTCGGTGAACGCGTTGCTGTCGATCCGGTGGTCAGCTGTGGGCATTGCTATCCGTGCTCTATAGGTAAGCCGAACGTTTGTACGACACTGGCTGTATTAGGTGTGCACGCTGACGGTGGTTTCAGTGAATATGCCGTGGTGCCGGCAAAAAATGCGTGGAAAATTCCTGAAGCAGTGGCCGATCAATATGCGGTGATGATCGAACCTTTTACCATTGCGGCTAACGTTACCGGTCATGGTCACCGACTGAAAATGATACCGTTCTGGTTTACGGTGCAGGTCCAATCGGCCTGACAATCGTTCAGGTATTAAAAGGCGTCTATAACGTTAAGAATGTGATTGTTGCCGATCGCATTGATGAACGACTGGAAAAAGCGAAAGAGAGCGGGGCAGACTGGGCGATTAATAACAGCCAGACACCGCTTGGCGAGATTTTCGCTGAAAAAGGCATAAAGCCGACATTAATTATCGATGCGGCTTGTCATCCTTCAATCCTGAAAGAAGCCGTAACGCTGGCTTCTCCAGCGGCACGTATTGTATTGATGGGCTTCTCCAGTGAACCGTCTGAAGTGATTCAGCAAGGAATTACCGGAAAAGAACTCTCTATTTTCTCTTCACGCTTAAATGCAAATAAATTCCCGGTCGTTATCGACTGGTTAAGTAAAGGGTTAATTAAACCAGAAAAACTAATTACCCATACGTTTGATTTCCAGCATGTTGCTGATGCCATTAGTTTATTTGAACAGGATCAAAAGCATTGCTGCAAAGTCTTACTCACTTTTTCTGAATAATACCAATAACGGCGAGTAAGTAGTACGCATCTTACCTCTTTTTTAGAGATAACCATTATGACAATAGAAAAACACGAAAGAAGCACTAAGGATTTGGTGAAAGCAGCAGTATCGGGATGGCTGGGCACTGCGCTTGAATTCATGGATTTCCAGTTATATTCGCTCGGCGCAGCGTTAGTGTTTCATGAAATATTTTTTCCTGAATCATCAACGGCAATGGCGTTAATTCTGGCAATGGGAACCTACGGTGCAGGTTATGTGGCGCGTATTGTCGGAGCATTTATTTTCGGCAAAATGGGCGACAGAATCGGGCGTAAAAAAGTGCTCTTTATTACTATCACTATGATGGGGATCTGCACCACCTTAATTGGTGTGCTGCCGACCTATGCACAAATTGGTGTGTTTGCGCCAATTTTGCTGGTGACGCTGCGTATTATTCAGGGGCTGGGGGCAGGCGCGGAAATTTCCGGTGCCGGTACGATGCTGGCGGAATATGCGCCAAAAGGTAAGCGCGGAATTATCTCCTCATTTGTTGCTATGGGGACTAACTGCGGAACCTTGAGCGCAACGGCAATCTGGGCCTTTATGTTCTTCATTCTCAGTAAAGAGGAACTGTTGGCGTGGGGATGGCGTATACCGTTTCTGGCGAGCGTTGTCGTGATGGTCTTTGCTATCTGGTTGCGTATGAATCTGAAAGAAAGCCCGGTCTTTGAGAAGGTTAACGACAGCAACCAACCGACAGCAAAACCTGCACCTGCTGGTAGCATGTTCCAGAGCAAATCCTTCTGGCTGGCAACAGGGCTGCGTTTTGGTCAGGCTGGTAACTCAGGTTTAATTCAGACTTTCCTTGCAGGCTATTTAGTGCAGACGTTATTGTTTAACAAAGCAATTCCAACAGATGCATTGATGATCAGTTCGATTCTCGGCTTTATGACCATTCCGTTCCTTGGTTGGTTATCCGATAAAATTGGTCGCCGGATCCCGTATATTATTATGAATACCTCTGCGATTGTGCTGGCGTGGCCAATGCTTTCTATCATCGTAGATAAAAGCTATGCCCCGAGCACCATTATGGTTGCACTGATTGTGATTCATAACTGTGCGGTGCTGGGATTATTTGCTCTGGAAAACATTACCATGGCAGAAATGTTCGGCTGTAAAAATCGCTTTACCCGGATGGCCATTTCTAAAGAAATTGGTGGTCTTATCGCTTCCGGTTTTGGTCCTATCCTGGCGGGTATTTTCTGCACCATGACGGAATCCTGGTATCCGATCGCCATTATGATCATGGCATATTCAGTGATTGGTTTAATCTCTGCGCTGAAAATGCCAGAAGTGAAAGACCGTGATTTAAGTGCACAGGAAGATGCCGCGGAAGATCAACCGCGTGTTGTAACAGCTGCGCAACCTTCAAGAAGTCTGTAAATCCTCCATCCCTTCTCTTACCGGAGAGGGGATTTTTTATTCATATAACAAAACATGCAGCTTGCCATATTTAAATTTAAGGAATTGTTATGGGAAATAATTTGTTATCAGCAAAAGCGACGCTCCCTGTTTATGATCGTAATAACCTGGCCCCAAGAATTGTTCATTTAGGCTTTGGTGCATTTCACCGTGCGCATCAGGGCGTGTATGCCGATATTCTTGCTACGGAACATTTCAGTGACTGGGGATATTATGAGGTCAATTTAATCGGCGGCGAACAGCAAATTGCCGATTTACAACAGCAAGATAATCTTTATACCGTTGCGGAAATGTCGGCCGATGCGTGGACGGCTCGCGTCGTTGGCGTCGTTAAAAAAGCCTTGCACATACAAATAGATGGCTTAGAAACCGTGCTGGCTGCGATGTGTGAACCGCAAATCGCGATTGTCTCTCTGACAATCACCGAAAAAGGGTATTTCCACTCTCCGGCGACCGGACAGTTAATGCTCGATCACCCGATGGTCGTTGCCGACGTGCAAAATCCCCACCAGCCGAAAACTGCAACAGGGGTGATTGTTGAGGCGCTGGCTCGCCGTAAAGCGGCAGGACTTCCCGCATTTACCGTCATGTCATGTGACAACATGCCAGAAAACGGTCATGTTATGCGTGACGTTGTCACTTCCTACGCGCAAGCTGTTGATGTAAAACTGGCACAATGGATCGAAGAAAACGTGACTTTCCCATCAACAATGGTGGACCGTATTGTGCCCGCAGTGACAGAGGATACGCTGGCGAAAATCGAACAACTTACCGGTGTGCGCGATCCTGCTGGCGTTGCCTGTGAACCTTTCCGCCAGTGGGTAATAGAAGATAACTTTGTTGCCGGACGTCCGGAATGGGAAAAAGCGGGAGCCGAACTGGTTAGTGATGTGCTGCCTTATGAAGAGATGAAGTTGCGCATGCTCAACGGCAGTCATTCATTCCTGGCGTATCTGGGATATCTTGCGGGATATCAGCACATTAATGACTGCATGGAAGATGAAAATTATCGCCGTGCGGCACATGCCTTGATGTTGCAGGAACAGGCGCCGACGCTGAAAGTGCAGGGCGTGGATCTGCAAAATTATGCGGATCGACTAATTGAACGCTACAGTAATCCAGCGTTACGCCATCGAACCTGGCAGATTGCGATGGATGGCAGTCAGAAACTTCCGCAGCGTATGCTGGATTCCATTCGCTGGCATCTAAAACAGGGCAGCAAGTTCGATCTGCTGGCGCTGGGCGTCGCGGGTTGGATGCGTTATGTCGGTGGTATTGATGAACAGGGAAATCTGATAGAAATCAGTGACCCACTGTTACCTGTTATTCAGAAAGCTGTACAAAGTAGTGCCGAAGGGAAAGCGCGCGTCCAGTCATTGCTGGCGATTAAGGCGATCTTTGGTGATGATTTACCGGGCAATAGCTTGTTTACTGCAAAAGTGACGGAAGTGTACTTGTCGTTATTAGCGCATGGCGCGAAAGCGACCGTGGCGAAATATTCCGTGAAGTAAAAAAAGCAATGCCGCCATCGGCGGCATTCACACGCTTAGTTCATGCCGAGACGAATCAGGTCTAGTGGTGCCAGTTTCTCTTCACAACCTTCAACAACTACGGTTTTTCCGCGGCGGATTTGCTCAGCGGTCAGACCTTCAGTATCAATCGACAGGATCTTGCCAGTGTGACCGGTGCCGCTAACCATAACACGGCTGCCAGTGGTGATTGCGTTACGGTTACGATCGTAGGTCGTCATAGGTGTTTTCTCCTTTCTGATTTACAGTCGAAGCCCACGTAACGGGCGCAATATAAATACTCCTGTCGAGTGAAATATTTTTTGTTTTTGATCAAGCTCACATCTTTTTTGATGCATGCATGAGCCATATGACGGAGGGAAAAACTCTCACCCCGGATGGGATGAGAGGAAATGAATTACTCTTCGCTAAACCAGTCGCTGTTTTCCTGGCGGATCTGGCGCACGGATTCGCTGATTTCCTGCAAATGTTGCGTCATTGCACGTTCTACCGCATCGCCATCACGTTTTTGCAGGGCAGAGAAAATCTCAAGATGCTGGCGTAACAGCATTTCTGGTGGCGAAACGTGGTCGAAACTCATATAGCGCACGCGATCAACGGTCGCTTTCAGGTTCTCAATGGTATCCCACGCCAGTTGACAGTCAGCAATCTCAGTCAGGAGTTGATGGAAGTTGTCATCAAGTTCAAAAAAATCATCCAGTTGCTTGCGCTCAATGGCAATGCGTTGCTGGTGAAGATTTTGTTCCAGTTGGTAGCACTGGCTTTCGGTAATCATGCTCGCCGCCCGACGCGCCACCGCGCACTCAATGGCCTGACGGATAAAACTGCCGTTGTGCACCTGGGCCATGGAAATTTTGTTGACGTAGCTGCCACGCTGCGGACGAATTTGAATCAGGCCGTTTTCCGCCAGTTTAATAAAGGCTTCACGAACCGGCTGGCGTGACACATTGAAACGAACAGAAACTTCTTTTTCCGACAACGGTGTGCCTGGTGCAATCAGGCAATGGACAATGTCGCGGCGAAGAATACGATAAATCTGCTGATTGACAGGCTGTGTGGGATTAAGTTGCGTTTCGACGGTCATTCGTTCTTGCTTGTGAGTGAGTTAACTCCATGAGTCTACCACTTTTTTGTGACAAGCAATAACCCGGCAGTTACGCCGGGTATAAAAATTACTGACGGTGGACATTCAGTCCGGCATAGCTTTGGGTAACCGGCATCATTTCCAGGGTATTGATATTGACGTGAGCAGGCAGCGTTGACACCCACCAGACGGCTTCGCTGACATCTTCTGGCGTCAATGCAACGGTGTTTTGATAGGTTTTTTCGGCTTTACCGTCATCACCTTTAAAGCGGACATTAGAAAACTCGGTGCCACCCACCAGTCCCGGTTCGATGTCTGTGACACGTACTGCCGTACCGTGCAGATCTGTGCGTAGATTAAGGCTGAACTGACGAACAAACGCTTTCGTCGCACCATAAACGTTACCACCAGCATACGGCCAGCTGCCTGCCGTGGAGCCAATGTTAATGATATGACCATGATTACGTTCAACCATACCCGGTAAGACGGCCCGCGTCATATATACCAGGCCTTTGTTGTTGGTATCAATCATCGTTTCCCAGTCTTCAACGCTGGCTTTATGCGCAGGCTCCATGCCCAGCGCCAGACCGGCATTGTTTACCAGGATATCAATATTGCACCACTCGGCAGGAAGCGATGCCAGCATCTCTTCAATAGCGGCGCGATTACGAACGTCCAGTTGGGCGATATACAGATTATCACCCAGTTCGTCTTTTAACTCCTGCAACCGCTCCTGGCGACGGCCAGTGGCGATAACTTTATGCCCTTGTTGAATAAAACGACGAGTAATGCATTCACCAAAACCTGCCGTTGCTCCAGTTACTAAAACGATCATCTCACTGTTCCTCAACGCTTTTGTGTGTCAATAACATAGCACGTGATGCTTAAGAGCGGGTAATACTGGTTTGCAAGATTGCACTCCGTTATCAGTAAGCCTACGCTATGGAACACCTCGCGTTCAGGAGAAGAAAATGACAACAATGAATCCTTTCCTTGTGCAAAGCACACTGCCGTATCTGGCTCCCCATTTTGATCAAATTGCCAATCATCACTATCGCCCGGCATTCGATGAGGGAATGCAGCAAAAGCGGGCAGAAATTGCTGCCATCGCGCTCAACCCGCAAACACCTGATTTCAACAATACTATTCTGGCACTGGAGCAGAGTGGGGAACTGCTGACCCGCGTCACCAGCGTTTTTTTTGCGATGACTGCGGCGCATACCAATGATGAATTACAGCGTCTTGATGAGCAGTTTTCCGCTGAACTGGCAGAACTGGCTAATGATATCTATCTGAACGGTGAATTATTCGCGCGAGTAGATGCTGTCTGGCAGCGACGTGAATCCGAGGGGCTTGATAGTGAATCCATTCGCCTGGTGGAGGTTATTCATCAACGTTTTGTCCTTGCCGGAGCCAAACTTGCACAAGCTGATAAAGCAAAATTAAAAGTTCTTAATACAGAAGCTGCGACCCTGACCAGCCAGTTTAACCAGCGGTTACTTGCGGCAAATAAATCCGGCGGTCTGGTTCTGGACGATATTGCGCAACTGGCTGGGATGAGCGAACAGGAGATTGCGCTGGCGGCAGAGGCGGCTCGCGAGAAAGGTCTGGATAACAAATGGCTTATTCCGCTGCTGAATACCACCCAGCAACCGGCGCTTGCTGAACTTCGCGATCGCGCGACGCGTGAAAAACTATTCACTGCGGGCTGGACGCGGGCAGAAAAAAATGACGCTAACGATACCCGTGCCATTATTCAACGGCTTGTGGAGATCCGCGCGCAGCAGGCAAAACTGCTTGGTTTCCCTCATTATGCTGCATGGAAAATCGCCGATCAGATGGCAAAAACGCCTGAAGCAGCACTCAACTTTATGCGGGAAATTGTTCCAGCGGCGCGTCAACGTGCGAGCGATGAATTAGCCTCCATACAGGCGGTTATTGATAAGCAGCAGGGCGGGTTTAGCGCGCAGCCGTGGGACTGGGCATTTTATGCCGAACAGGTACGGCGGGAGAAATTTGATCTTGATGAGGCGCAGCTCAAGCCATATTTTGAATTAAACACGGTGTTGAATGAAGGTGTATTCTGGACCGCGAATCAGCTCTTCGGTATTAAGTTTGTCGAACGTTTTGATATTCCTGTCTACCATCCTGACGTTCGTGTGTGGGAAATTTTTGATCATAATGGCGTGGGGCTGGCGTTATTTTACGGTGATTTCTTCGCCCGTGATTCAAAAAGCGGCGGTGCATGGATGGGCAATTTTGTTGAGCAATCAACGCTGAATGAAACGCATCCGGTAATTTATAACGTCTGCAATTATCAGAAACCCGCTGCCGGTGAGCCTGCGTTGTTACTCTGGGATGATGTCATAACCTTATTCCATGAATTTGGTCATACGCTGCACGGCCTCTTTGCCCGCCAGCGTTATGCTACGCTTTCCGGCACCAACACGCCGCGTGATTTTGTCGAATTTCCGTCGCAAATCAACGAACACTGGGCAACGCATCCGCAGGTATTCGCTCGCTACGCCCGGCATTATCAGAGCGGGGCAGCAATGCCTGACGAACTGCAACAGAAAATGCTTAATGCCAGCCTGTTCAACAAAGGGTATGAGATGAGCGAACTGCTTAGCGCCGCACTTCTCGATATGCGCTGGCATTGCCTGGAAGAAAACGAAGCAATGCAGGATGTCGATGATTTCGAATTGCGGGCGCTGGTGGCGGAAAATATGGATCTTCCCGCTATACCGCCACGCTATCGCAGCAGTTATTTCGCCCATATTTTTGGTGGTGGATATGCCGCAGGTTATTACGCTTATCTGTGGACACAAATGTTGGCCGATGATGGTTACCAGTGGTTTGTTGAGCAGGGCGGATTAACGCGTGAAAATGGGCTGCGTTTTCGCGAGGCGATCCTTTCCAGAGGTAACAGCGAAGATCTGGAACGCCTGTATCGACAATGGCGCGGTAAGGCACCTCAGATTATGCCGATGCTGCAACATCGTGGCTTGAACATATAAACACCACCAATGGCTGGCCTGGAGATATCGCTAGACCAGCCTGGTTATAGCAGTAATTGCAGCAGCTGGGCGAGGGCAAACCTCACCGCTAAAGCTAATACCGTTTCGCAGTCGCCAGCAAAATGCATAACCGCAGTGTAGTTCTGGCCTTTAATATGCCACGCGAACCAGACGGTACCCGCTGGCGTACCATCTTCACCGCCCTCCGGTCCGCCGTAGCCGGTAATGGCAATACTGACATCAGCATCCGCACGCTCTATGGCACCGGTTGCCATTTCTGCTGCCACTTTCTCACTCACCGCAGAATATCGTTCAAGAGATTGCTGGCTTACGCTGAGGATTTTCATCTTTGCCTGATCGGTGAAAGTAACAAATCCTGCACCGTAAAATTTGGGTGTATCTTCAGCTGCACACAGGGCGCTAGCCAACTTACCGCCGGTGCATGATTCGGCGGTAGTTAAGCGTAATTGATCCGCGATAAGTCTTTGACTCAACGCGGATGTCAGGTTTTCAATAGTGTCGGTATCTGCGAGTTGTACAATTTTATCTTTATTAATGTTCACTGTTTTTTGTCCACGCTATTATATGTAAAGGTGATTTGCTTTTTCTGTATGCTCGTCCAATATAATAATTTTCAAACATATAAATCCGATTATTCTGAAAATATGTTTAAGACTCTTCAATCTTCTTAACTTTAGTGAGTTAAATTCTCTGAATATTTGACAGCTAGTTGGCTGATTTTAAATGCCTTATAACAATTGGCAGTATTCTTATTTGGCAATTATAAAAATAGCAACCAGACTTAATAAGTCAAACCATACGCAATTAAGGAGTTAGTATGAAATTTCAGGCCATTGTATTAGCAAGTTTTCTTGTCATGCCTTATGCGTTGGCAGATGACCAGGGCGGTTTAAAACAGGATGCAGCGCCACCACCGCCTCATGCAATAGAAGATGGCTATCGCGGAACCGATGATGCAAAAAAAATGACCGTTGATTTCGCAAAAACCATGCACGATGGCGCTTCGGTTTCACTACGCGGTAATTTGATTTCTCACAAAGGAGAGGACCGTTACGTTTTTCGCGATAAGAGCGGTGAAATTAATGTTGTTATTCCTGCGGCAGTCTGGATAAGAAAAGCGCGCCGGCCGTCGTTCGGGTCACTCATTTGCAGAAATAAAAATAAATTAGCCTGATGGCCTGAACTACTGGGCCATTAGGGTATTGGGTTATGCTATTTGTCATCCTTTTAATTGCGATAATGCAGAGTTAATTTATAGAATTAAACACTTTTTTATCTGCTGATTTTGTTTTAAATCACAATGTTATCTCAGAGATGGCTCATAACTTCGGATTTCTATGAAAATATTGACGTAATTTTGCTTTTCTCTCGTTAGAATAGCGCGCACAAGGAACTGTGAAAAAGGAGTGGCAATGATCAAGAAGACAACGGAAATTGATGCCATCTTGTTAAATCTCAATAAGGCTATCGATGCCCATTACCAGTGGCTGGTAAGTATGTTTCACAGCGTGGTCGCGAGAGATGCCAGTAAGCCAGAAATAACGGATAACCATTCTTATGGACTGTGCCAGTTTGGTCGGTGGATTGATCATCTGGGGCCACTCGATAACGATGAATTACCTTACGTTCGGCTAATGGATTCTGCCCATCAACATATGCATAACTGTGGTCGGGAATTAATGCTGGCTATTGTTGAAAATCACTGGCAGGACGCGCATTTCGACGCCTTTCAGGAAGGGTTGCTTTCTTTTACTGCGGCATTAACCGATTACAAAATTTATTTGCTGACGATCCGTAGCAATATGGATGTTTTGACGGGATTGCCGGGTCGTCGGGTTCTTGATGAATCCTTTGATCATCAGTTACGCAATGCTGAACCTCTGAATCTTTATTTAATGTTGTTGGATATTGACCGATTTAAATTGGTTAATGATACCTACGGGCATTTAATCGGCGATGTAGTATTACGCACCCTCGCAACTTACTTAGCCAATTGGACGCGCGATTACGAAACGGTTTATCGCTACGGGGGCGAAGAATTTATCATTATTGTCAAAGCGACTAATGATGAAGAAGCATGTCGTGCAGGTGTCAGAATTTGCCAGTTAGTCGATAACCATGCCATCACACATTCTGAAGGGCATATCAACATTACCGTGACTGCTGGTGTGAGTCGTGCATTTCCTGAAGAGCCTCTGGATGTGGTCATTGGAAGAGCGGACAGGGCAATGTATGAGGGTAAGCAAACCGGCAGGAATCGCTGCATGTTTATTGACGAACAAAATGTGATTAACCGAGTTTAAGCTCCGTTTAACATTCATTGAGAAAACTGATGCTACTGTGTCAACGATCCGTTATCAGTGCAGGAAAATGCCTGTTAGCGTAAAAGCAAAACACAAATCTATCCATGCAAGCATTCACCGCCGGTTTACTGGCGGTTTTTTTTCGCCGTCATAAAAATCAGGCCCCTTGTACACAGTTGTAACAAGGGGCCGGTTAGGTGAGGGATTATCTCCGTTCATTAGTCATCCCATTTGTGGCTGAAATACGCGGCCAGAAAACCAGAAAATAAAATTATTCCCAGTACGGCCATAAAAACATTCATATTACCCAGCATTATTTGCCTCC
This sequence comes from Escherichia sp. 94.0001, assembly GCF_013369155.2. Classification (NCBI taxonomy): domain Bacteria; kingdom Pseudomonadati; phylum Pseudomonadota; class Gammaproteobacteria; order Enterobacterales; family Enterobacteriaceae; genus Escherichia; species Escherichia sp. 94.0001. Next base: position 104,129 of record NZ_JABWMS020000006.1, read on the forward strand.
GTTTATGGTGTGGTGTGTTTCCTCGCTTACCTTAATTTTCATCTCAATGAGAAAGATATTAGCAGAGGTAACCTAAACGAAGGCTGAATTAAATTTTTATTGTGTTCGACTTAAATCAACAAAGCGCGGGCTGCCCCCACGGTCTTGCACGAATCCCTTTTAACATCAGCACCCACGCAGCAATGATCACCAACGCTAAGATGATAAACAACGTGGAAGGGGGCATGTTCGTGAGCACCACTCCGCTGACTAATGGATTAACTGCTGCGCCAAGCCAGCCCAGTGACTGGGCGGAAAAATAGCTGGCTTTCATTCCTGGCGGCGCAATATGGTCAATCAACATATACTCGCCCGGCGCATAAATGATTTCACCGACAGTAAATACCGCAGCTGACATACCCCACAATAGCAGGCTGTTGCCGGAAAAAATAAAACCGACCAGCCCAATGACGAAACAGAGGGTGCCTGCTGTCATCAGCGCGCGGATGTTAGCCGGGTTAAGGCGGCGGCCCACGGAATATTGCAACGTAACCACCATGGCAGCATTCACCGGAAGAACAACCGCGACTACCTTTTCGGCAAAATCCCCATCAGCAATCACCATCACATATTGTGAAATGCATGAAGCAAATGCGCCGCTAACAAAAGAAGCCAGAAAGCCAGAGCAGGTAAACCACAACAGTGCTTTATCTTGTAATAAAACTTTAGGCGACCAGACACTGCCCGTTTCTGTAACGATGATTTTCTCGTTGCGCTTTACCCAAATTTGAATGAAAAGCATGGGAAACGCGGAACAGATAGCAGCCAGCCAAAAAGGCAGATTGATGCTCTGCATGACCAACAGCGTGCCGAGCGGCGGACCGATGGTCCAGCCAATGTTTAACATGGTGTAGTTGATTGAGAAAATCTTCGTTTTGCTGGTGGACGAAATATTGTCGGCAAACCAGGCTTTCAGCACGGTAGCAAAAACGGAGTAGGCGCAGTTAATAAGGGCAAAAAAGAGCACCACTAGCGTCACGTTATTCACTAAAGGAATGGCAATAAAACCGCTAGCGAAGGCGGTAATTGACAGTAACATATAGCGTTTCTTGTCGAACTTATCCGCCAGGATACCAAAACCGAGGCTAAAAACGACGCCAATAGTGAGCGCAATTGTCATCGCATAACCGATTAGATCGACACTCAGGCTGTACTGGCGACTCAAGTAAATGGTCATAAATGGCAGCGTAGCGCCGCGTCCGATGGTTAATAACAACGACGAGGCAAGAAGGGCGCTGGTAGAGCGTCGTAGGGATAAGTTCATTTGTCTGTCCGGCAGTGCGTTTCGTTATGTTTTGTTTTAGAGATGTAAAGAAATAGCATGGCAAAAATCCGAAGTATAGCGACTTATTTGCGCATTAATGCCGTCGTAACCGGCGACTAACGAATCAACTGTTAAAGAAAAGTAAATTCAGCTAAGTTGATTGCTTACAAAAGATGAAATTCAGAGGCGGTAGAATGTCGCGAAAAGATGGGGTGTTGGCGCTACTGGTAGTGGTCGTATGGGGGCTAAATTTTGTGGTCATCAAAGTGGGGCTTCATAACATGCCACCGCTGATGCTGGCCGGTTTGCGCTTTATGCTGGTCGCTTTTCCGGCCATCTTTTTTGTCGCTCGACCGAAAGTACCACTGAATTTGCTGCTGGGGTATGGATTAACCATCAGTTTTGCGCAGTTTGCCTTTCTGTTTTGCGCCATTAACTTTGGTATGCCTGCTGGACTGGCTTCGCTGGTGTTACAGGCACAGGCGTTTTTTACTATCGTGCTTGGCGCGTTTACTTTCGGGGAGCGACTGCATGGCAAACAATTGGCGGGGATCGCCTTAGCGATTTTTGGCGTACTGGTGTTAATCGAAGATAGTCTGAACGGTCAGCATGTGGCGATGTTCGGCTTTATGTTGACCCTGGCGGCAGCATTTAGTTGGGCGTGTGGCAACATCTTCAATAAAAAGATCATGTCGCACTCAACGCGTCCGGCAGTGATGTCGCTGGTCATCTGGAGCGCATTAATCCCGATCATTCCTTTCTTTGTTGCCTCGCTGATTCTCGATGGTTCCGCAACCATGATTCACAGTCTGGTTACTATCGATATGACCACTATCTTGTCTCTCATGTATCTGGCATTTGTGGCGACAATCGTTGGTTATGGGATCTGGGGGACGTTACTGGGACGCTATGAAACCTGGCGGGTTGCACCGTTATCGTTACTGGTGCCTGTAGTTGGACTGGCAAGTGCGGCACTATTGCTGGATGAACGCTTAACGGGTCTGCAATTTTTCGGTGCGGTACTCATTATGACCGGGCTGTATATCAATGTATTTGGCTTGCGGTGGCGTAAAGCGGTAAAAGTGGGAAGTTAATAAGCCCCGAGATGTCGGGGCCAGAACAAACTACATAGCGTGTTGATTATAATAGGGCACGCCGAGCGCATCCGACTTATCACTGCCAGTACCCATGTGATTTAAATCAAACGGTGGTTGTTCCTGCGATGGGGGAACAACCACGACATTAGCACAGGAAGTAACAACCGGGTGCGTGGTTTGTTCCGCAACGCCCTGCGTGGAAAAGAGAATAAGCGCAGCTGCTATTGCGGATAAAAGTGGTTTCATGATTGCCTCAGTGACGTTGTCACGTTATCAACTAGCTGTTGTAATGATTTAATGGATGTAAAAAGCGCGATTCGCCCTGCATATTGGTCATCCGGTATTTATGTGGCGGAACATCAAAGTAATTTTTGAAGGTTCGGGTCAGAGTTTGTTGCGACTCGAAGCCATATCGTTCTGCCAGATAGAGTATCGGCTCGTTACTTTCCTTCAGCTTTTGCGCGATTTCCGTCATCTTACGGCTGCGGATGTATTGGCCTAATGAATGACCGGTTTCTTTTTTAAACATTCGTTGCAGGTGCCATTTGGAGTAACCCGAACGCTCTGACACTTTCTCCAGTGACAGTGGCGATTCCAGGTTGTCCTCGATCCAGTCCAAAATGCTATGAATGGTAATAGCGTCAGTATTGCGTCTGGACATCGTCATACCTCTTTTTTTGTTTACGGCAGGACTTTCTTAAGCAAATGCTCAAGTGTTGCCACTTCGTCCGCCGTCAGGTTTTTTGTTAATTCTTGATGCAGGTCCTGGCCAACTAATTGATGGCATTGTTCACATATTGCCGCGCCGCTGGTGGTAAGTTTTACCAGCACGCCGCGCTTATCATTCGGGTTCGGCAACCTTTCCACCCAGCCTTTACAAACCAGGCGATCCAGCATACGGGTCAGCGCTCCCAGGTCGACCGACAACACTTTTTTCAGTTCAACCGGAGTAATACACGACGCGCAGCGGATAGAGCAGAGCACCTTAAACTGTGCCGCGGTAATATCCAGCGGAGACAGATACTCGTTAAGCAGGCGATCTTTCTTCTGATTAACCATATGGATTAAGCGACCCAATGGAATAATTTCATTGAACAGATCGCTGGTACTTTTCACATTAGTTGCCCTGGCAAGTAATTAGTTGCAGGGGATAATATTGCCCAGGCAAGTATAAGTCAAATGAATGAATTGACCGATGCCACGTTTTGCTAAATCGGTTCAAGTTTTGGTCAATGCGATTTAAGGCTAGCTAAAGAGTGACACTTTATCGTTGTTTACCCCTTATACTTTTCGCTGATAACCCAGATACACAGGATAACAACCACTAATGTTAGATTTGTTTAAAGCAATAGGCCTGGGGCTGGTGGTGTTACTGCCGTTAGCTAACCCATTAACAACTGTCGCGTTATTTCTTGGTCTGGCAGGCAACATGAACAGTGCCGAACGTAATCGTCAGTCGTTGATGGCCTCGGTGTACGTCTTTGCCATCATGATGGTGGCGTATTACGCCGGGCAACTGGTGATGGATACATTTGGCATTTCGATTCCCGGTCTGCGAATTGCAGGCGGCTTAATCGTCGCGTTTATCGGTTTTCGGATGCTCTTTCCGCAACAGAAAGCGATTGATTCACCGGAAGCGAAAAGCAAGTCGGAAGAGCTGGAAGATGAACCCAGCGCCAATATTGCCTTTGTACCTCTGGCAATGCCTAGTACCGCCGGTCCGGGAACCATTGCGATGATTATTAGCTCGGCGTCCACTGTGCGTCAGAGTTCAACCTTCGCTGATTGGGTACTGATGGCTGCGCCGCCGCTGATCTTTTTCCTGGTGGCGGTTATTTTGTGGGGAAGTCTACGCAGCTCTGGCGCAATTATGCGGCTGGTGGGCAAGGGGGGAATTGAAGCGATCTCCCGTCTGATGGGATTCCTGCTGGTATGTATGGGTGTGCAGTTTATTATTAACGGCATACTGGAAATCATTAAAACGTATCATTAAAAAAGGCCCAAATGGGCCTTTCAACTATTGCGTCTGTTCTTCGAGTGTCACTGGCCAGCGGCGAAAAATGATGATTGACCATACTAACGCGGCAAAAGCAGGCACCGCGCCCACATAACCAATCATCGACATTGACCAGTGCAGACTGACCTGATTACCTACCAACGCGCCAGCGCCGATTCCAATATTAAATATTCCCGAGAATAGCGCCATCGCGACGTCGGTGGCATCTGGTGCCAGCGCCAGCACTTTAACCTGCATACCAAGCCCGATGATCATCATTGCGATCCCCCAGAAAATACTCAGCACCCCGAGGTGTATTTCACTGTTCGCCGCAGGTAGCAGTAATGCAAGGCAGACCAGCAACAGCGCAATCGCCGTACTCACCAACGTAGACGCATACTGATTGCCCAGTTTACCGAAAATAACGCTGCCAATAATGCCTGCACCACCGAGTAATAACAGTAATGCCGTGGCAAAGTTGGCGCTGAATCCCGCAATGTTTTGCACAAAAGGCTCGATATAGCTGTATGCCGTGTAATGGGCGGTGACAACCACCACAGTTAACAAATAAATGCTCATCAATGCCGGGCGGCGGAACAATAGCGGAAGGCTTTTCAACGACCCTGAATGCTCGCTGGGGAGTAAGGGAAGTAACTTAATCAGGCACAGAAGGGTGATAAATGCCCCGATACCGATCGCGAAGAAGGTCATACGCCAACCGAAATACTGCCCCACAATGCGCCCGAGAGGTAAACCTAATACCATCGCCAGAGCTGTACCGGTGGCAATTAAACTCAATGCCTGTGCTCGCTTTCCGGCCGGAGCCATACGGATCGCCAGAGACGCCGTAATCGACCAGAAAATCGCATGTGCAAAAGCTACACCAATGCGACTGATCACCAGAACGGTAAAGCTCCACGACAAAAAAGACAGTACATGGCTGGCAATAAACACCACAAACAGGCAGATCAGTAATTTGCGGCGTTCAACCTGGCTTGTCATTAGCATAAAAGGCAATGACATTAGCGCCACTACCCATGCATAAATGGTTAACATGATACCGACTTGAGCGGTTTGCATATGGAAACTTTGTGCGATGTCAGAAAGCAGGCCAACAGGGACAAATTCGGTAGTATTGAAGATGAAAGCGGCGACTGCCAGCGTAACGACCCGTAGCCACGCCACTTTGCGGGAAACAGTGTTTGTTGTCATAACAGATTATCGGGTGAGTTGCGAAAAGTAATGAAATGATCTTAAAACGGTTAATGATGTGAATACAATGCATTTGTGATCTAGATCGCGTTTTTCGTTTCTCTGACGCTGATTCTGTTCCGCGTCAGAGAGTCGGTAACATCACATTTTAATGACGATCAGGAAGGTCTGGCGTTTTGGTGGCTGATGGTAAAGGTGGCCTCACAGGGGAACGAGGCCTGTTGTCCAGTAGTTCTTCGTTACTAATTTTGGGCGGAATTTCATTTTTTACAAAAAGTTTTAAAATCTTGCGTGCCATACGATGGATACTTTTATCTTCACTTAATAATGCCGGTATCAACACATCATTCAGGTCATTTTCATTAGGTTTCATAAAAATTTGAAAGTGCAATAACATATTTGTAAAAAATAAGAATAGACTCTGAAAGTGAGGTATTTCTTTGTTTGATAAAAGCGATAAAAAGCAGATACAAACTTCAGGTAGTACTTGTTTGTTAGAACCTAATGAATCCATGAGGTTTTGTAATAACTCCTCTTTTAATGGGCTATCCTTTATGTCGTAGATGGCGGTGATTAAGTTTGGGTTTTTATTCGCGAACCACCTGTGGACCTGCGGCTTATTCCATAGTCGGGGGAGTATGACAAAATTACCACGAGAGATAAAGTTCAGTACGAATAAATCAAACTGACGTAAGTAATCTGCAGCGGTATGATGCTCAGGAGGAAGAGGTTCAATATGTGGAGTATGAGACCTTTTGATGGGGACGCCGGGGCTGATCATTGGAAATTGTTCAATAAAGTCATTAAGAAACAGAAAGAGCACACGCTCGACGCCGGTCTGAAAGGCCCGACCCATAGTGACAGGCTTTGGGTCGGGAGCACAATAAATATTAATTTCCCCATCGTGGCGAAAATTATCTAAATAAATAGGGCTTAAATTTATTACTACCTGAAATTCAATGTTTTCTTTATGTCTTCCATTCTTAACAGGATAAGTGAGTTTAAATTGAACCTTTTCATTGTATAGCGTGTCGTTATCTCGGAAAGTTGTCCTCTGTATATAAGATAGGTTATCAAGATTATTGAATATCTTTTTGGTGTTTGAATTGATGTTTAAAGACGTGCGCCACTCCTCATCACATATTATAATGCTGAGCGCATCAATAAAATCCTTCAAAACTTCTTTTACCTGAGGTGCAATATTGCGAACGGGAAAATCATCAGGAAGTGAGATGAAATTGCTGATGCTTACTGGCGTAACCATATTTGCCCCATATAGTCATAAGTCATCGGAACATCACTATATAGAGCATATGAGCTGCAAGAACTATCAAAAATAGCTCATTGGGAAGACTGTTTTGCTGAGTCAGGCACATCGAGCAGTTGAATAAACGCTTCAAGAGGACGCGTTTTCGCACCGCGACGCCAGACCAGCCAGGTTGTTAACCAACGCCATTGCTCAGCCAACGGCCACGCTTCAACCTGGTGATGCCCCGGCATACTTTCCAGCATTGAGCGTGGGATAAGTGCAATGCCCGCACCCGCAACCACACAGGCTAACATACCGTGATACGACTCCATTTCATGGATGGTCCCCGGCGCTGCACCGTCGGCATGAAACCAGCTTTCAAAGTGGCGACGATATGAACAATTGGCACGGAATGCATAAATGTTACAGCCATTAACCTGACTGGCGCGGGTTACTGGTGCATGTCCTTGTGGCGTGACAATCATCAACTCCTCGCGGTAGACCGGTATTCCATCAATAGCAGTATGGTTAATGGGCCCATCAATAAATGCCGCATTCAGTTTTCCCTCCAACACACCTTCCAGCATGGTGCCGGAAGGACCGGTGGAAAGCGAAAACTGAATTTTGGGATAACGACGGTTAAACTCCGCCAGCGTGGGCGGAATGCGCACTGCTGCGGTGCTTTCCAGCGAACCAAGAGAAAATAAACCTTGCGGCTCATCGCCAGCGACAACGCTCCGCGCTTCATCCACTAACGCGAGAATTTGTTGGCTATAGCGTAAAAAGTTATGCCCGGCAGGCGAGAGACGTAAACGCTGATTCTCGCGAATAAACAGATCAACCCCCAGTTCTGTTTCCAGCTGGCGTAGACGGGTAGTGAGATTCGACGGCACGCGATGCACTTTTGCTGCAGCCTGGGTAATGCTGCCAGCTTCGGCAACCGCGTTGAACATCTCCAGTTGGGTCAGATCCATGGCATTCTCAATTCGTGAATAAGTGGCTTAATATTATTCATTTTCAAGCAAGAGTAAATCTGCGTATCTTTTTACCATAACCCATAAAGGAGATACCCCGATGACCATTACTCCGGCAACCCATGCAATTTCGATAAATCCTGCCACTGGTGAACAACTTTCTGTGCTGCCGTGGGCTGGCGCTGACGATATAGAAAACGCACTTCAGCTGGCGGCAGCAGGCTTTCGCGACTGGCGCGAGACAAATATAGATTATCGTGCTGAAAAACTGCGTGATATCTGTAAGGCTCTGCGCGCCCGTAGCGAAGAAATGGCGCAAATGATCACCCGTGAAATGGGCAAACCGATCAACCAGGCGCGTGCTGAAGTGGCGAAATCGGCGAATTTGTGTGACTGGTATGCAGAACATGGTCCGGCGATGCTGAAGGCGGAACCTACGCTGGTGGAAAATCAGCAGGCGGTTATTGAGTATCGACCGTTGGGGACGATTCTGGCGATTATGCCGTGGAATTTTCCGTTATGGCAGGTGATGCGTGGCGCTGTTCCCATCATTCTTGCAGGTAACGGCTACTTACTTAAACATGCGCCGAATGTGATGGGCTGTGCACAGCTCATTGCCCAGGTGTTTAAAGATGCGGGGATCCCGCAAGGCGTATATGGCTGGCTGAATGCTGACAACGACGGTGTCAGTCAGATGATTAAAGACTCGCGCATTGCTGCTGTCACAGTGACCGGAAGTGTTCGTGCGGGAGCAGTTATTGGCGCACAGGCTGGAGCGGCACTGAAAAAATGTGTACTGGAACTGGGCGGTTCGGATCCGTTTATTGTGCTTAACGATGCCGATCTGGAACTTGCGGTGAAAGCGGCGGTAGCCGGACGTTATCAGAATACCGGACAGGTTTGTGCGGCGGCAAAACGCTTTATTATCGAAGAGGGAATTGCTTCGGCATTTACCGAACGTTTTGTGGCAGCTGCGGCAGCCTTGAAAATGGGCGATCCCCGTGACGAAGAGAACGCTCTCGGACCAATGGCTCGTTTTGATTTACGTGATGAGCTGCATCATCAGGTGGAGAAAACCCTGGCGCAGGGTGCGCGTTTGTTACTGGGCGGGGAAAAGATGGCTGGGGCAGGTAACTACTATCCGCCGACGGTTCTGGCGAATGTTACCCCAGAAATGACTGCGTTTCGGGAAGAGATGTTTGGCCCCGTTGCGGCAATCACTATTGCAAAGGATGCAGAACATGCGCTGGAACTGGCTAATGATAGCGAGTTCGGTCTTTCAGCGACCATTTTCACCACCGACGAAACACGGGCCAGACAGATGGCGGCACATCTGGAATGCGGTGGGGTGTTTATCAATGGTTATTGTGCCAGTGATGCGCGAGTTGCCTTTGGTGGCGTGAAGAAGAGTGGCTTTGGTCGTGAACTTTCCCATTTCGGTTTACATGAGTTCTGTAATATCCAGACGGTGTGGAAAGACCGGATCTGACGCTACATATTCAGCTCTGATATACTCGCAGGTCTTTTCAGACCTGCGGTCCAGGAGTAGAAAGTGGCAGTCGCCATGGATAATGCAATTTTAGAAAACATCTTGCGGCAAGTGCGGCCGCTCATTGGTCAGGGTAAAGTCGCGGATTATATTCCGGCGTTGGCTACGGTTGATGGTTCCCGACTGGGCATAGCTATCTGTACCGTTGACGGACAGCTTTTTCAGGCCGGAGACGCGCAAGAACGTTTTTCCATTCAGTCTATTTCCAAAGTGCTGAGTCTCGTTGTCGCCATGCGTCATTACTCCGAAGAGGAAATCTGGCAACGCGTCGGCAAAGATCCGTCTGGATCACCGTTCAATTCTTTAGTGCAACTGGAAATGGAGCAGGGTATTCCGCGTAATCCGTTTATTAATGCCGGTGCGCTGGTGGTCTGCGATATGTTGCAAGGGCGATTAAGCGCACCACGGCAACGTATGCTGGAAGTCGTGCGCGGCTTAAGCGGTGTGTCTGATATTTCCTACGATACGGTGGTAGCGCGTTCCGAATTTGAACATTCCGCGCGAAATGCGGCTATCGCCTGGCTGATGAAGTCGTTTGGCAATTTCCATCATGATGTGACAACTGTTCTGCAAAACTACTTTCATTACTGCGCTCTGAAAATGAGCTGTGTAGAGCTGGCCCGGACGTTTGTCTTTCTGGCTAATCAGGGGAAAGCTATTCATATTGATGAACCTGTGGTGACGCCAATGCAGGCGCGGCAAATTAACGCGCTGATGGCGACCAGTGGTATGTACCAGAACGCGGGGGAGTTTGCCTGGCGGGTGGGACTACCGGCAAAATCTGGCGTTGGTGGCGGTATTGTGGCGATTGTTCCGCATGAAATGGCCATCGCAGTCTGGAGCCCGGAACTGGATGATGCCGGTAACTCGCTTGCGGGCATTGCTGTCCTTGAACAATTGACGAAACAATTAGGGCGTTCGGTTTATTAATGCAGTCTCTCGATCCACTCTTCGCGCGTTTATCCCGTTCAAAATTTCGCTCTCGCTTTCGTTTGGGTGTGAAAGAGCGTCAGTATTGTCTGGAGAAAGGCGCGCCAGTCATCGAACAACATGCGGCGGATTTTGTCTCTAAACGTCTTGCTCCGGCATTACCGGCTAACGACGGTAAGCAAACCCCCATGCGCGGGCATCCGGTGTTTATCGCTCAGCACGCCACTGCAACCTGTTGTCGCGGTTGTCTGGCTAAGTGGCATAACATTCCGCAGGGTGTTTCGTTAAGCGAGGAACAACAACGTTATATCGTGTCGGTAATCTATCACTGGTTGGTTATACAGATGAATCAGCCATGATAATTGCGGAAAACGATAAAATAGCATTCCCAGGATATCTTTATTTGCCGCCGCTGTCAGCGAACATGCTATCCTTTATGAGAATTTACTTATTACGTTGAGATAATTGCCACCCGCAATTGTATGGACAGATAATTAATGCATGTACAGCCCATTTCAACTTTCCGTTTGTTCCAGGAAGGTCATCTGCTACGTAATAGCATCGCTATTTTTGTGCTAACCACGCTGTTCTATTTTATTGGTGCAGAGTTACGGCTGGTTCACGAACTTTCTCTTTTCTGGCCGCTGAATGGCGTAATGGCGGGGGTGTTTGCCCGCTATGTCTGGCTTAATCGACTGCATTACTATGCGATCAGTTATGTGGCAATGCTGGTTTATGATGCCATAACCACCGAATGGGGGCTGGTTTCACTGGCTATCAATTTCTCCAATATGATGTTTATTGTTACCGTCGCCTTACTGGTCGCGCGGGATAAGCGTCTGGGGAAAAATAAGTACGAGCCAGTAAGTGCCTTACGGCTATTTAATTACTGTCTGATTGCCGCATTATTATGCGCTATTGTCGGGGCGATTGGTTCGGTCAGTATTGATAGTCTGGATTTCTGGCCTTTGCTTGCCGACTGGTTCAGTGAGCAATTCTCAACGGGCGTGTTGATCGTGCCTTGTATGCTGACGTTGGCAATTCCTGGAGTGCTGCCGCGCTTTAAAGCAGAACAGATGATGCCCGCTATCGCGCTTATTGTGTCGGTTGTTGCCTCGGTAGTCATTGGCGGAGCGGGGAGTCTGGCGTTCCCGCTGCCTGCATTAATCTGGTGTGCAGTGCGCTATACGCCGCAGGTAACATGTCTGTTGACCTTTGTCACCGGTGCGGTGGAAATCGTACTGGTGGCAAATTCGGTGATTGATATCTCGGTCGGTTCGCCGTTCTCCATTCCGCAAATGTTCTCCGCACGTCTCGGTATTGCCACGATGGCGATATGCCCAATTATGGTTTCTTTTAGCGTGGCAGCGATCAATTCGCTAATGAAGCAAGTTGCGCTGCGAGCCGACTTTGATTTTCTGACTCAGGTTTACTCACGGTCCGGTCTTTATGAGGCGCTGAAAAGTCCATCGCTGAAACAGACACAACATCTGACTGTCATGCTGCTTGATATCGACTATTTCAAAAGCATTAACGATAACTATGGACATGAATGTGGCGATAAAGTGTTAAGCGTGTTTGCCCAGCATATTCAAAAGATTGTCGGTGATAAGGGGCTGGTGGCGCGAATGGGCGGCGAAGAATTTGCTGTTGCAGTGCCATCGGTGAATCCTGTCGATGGTCTGCTAATGGCGGAAAAAATCCGTAAAGGCGTTGAACTGCAACCGTTCACCTGGCAACAAAAAACGCTTTATCTCACGGTAAGTATTGGCGTCGGTAGTGGTTGCGCATCGTACCGAACGCTGACCGATGACTTTAATAAATTGATGGTCGAAGCCGATACATGTCTATATCGCTCGAAGAAAGATGGGCGCAACCGTACCAGCACTATGCGTTACGGTGAGGAAGTTGTCTGACATCTTTATTCATTCAGAGCGTTTTAAATGCAATGTGTTCTACCACTTTATGTTCCAAGAAAAGGCGTATTTCCTCGATTAAACCATGATCCGCGCCACACTTTTCTCATAAAACTGCTCATTAATCATCAGGAGTTGATCAAAACAGGGGTTCGGCGTATTAAAGTTTGCTAACCTGTCGTACCAATTCAAACAGGTTGTATGACTAATCAGAAGGGAACCCATTGTGAAAACACTAAATCGTCGCGATTTTCCCGGTGCACAGTATCCAGAACGTATCATTCAGTTTGGTGAAGGTAACTTCCTGCGCGCCTTTGTTGACTGGCAAATCGATCTCCTGAATGAGCACACCGATCTGAATTCTGGCGTGGTCGTTGTTCGTCCGATTGAAACTTCATTCCCGCCGTCATTGAGCACGCAGGATGGTCTGTACACCACCATTATCCGTGGTTTGAATGAGAAGGGGGAGGCGGTCAGCGACGCGCGTCTGATTCGCTCGGTTAATCGTGAAATCAGCGTCTACAGTGAATACGATGAATTCCTGAAACTGGCGCACAACCCGGAAATGCGCTTTGTTTTCTCTAACACCACCGAAGCGGGTATCAGCTACCATGCGGGCGATAAATTCGATGACGCGCCAGCGGTAAGTTATCCGGCAAAACTGACCCGTCTGCTGTTCGAACGTTTTAGCCATTTCAACGGAGCGCAGGATAAAGGTTGGATCATCATCCCATGTGAACTGATCGACTATAACGGCGATGCACTGCGTGAACTGGTGCTGCGCTACGCGCAAGAGTGGGCACTACCAGAAGCATTTATTCAATGGCTGGATCAGGCTAACAGTTTCTGTTCTACGCTGGTGGACCGTATCGTTACCGGTTATCCGCGTGATGAAGTGGCTAAACTGGAAGAAGAACTGGGTTATCACGATGGTTTCCTCGACACCGCTGAACACTTTTACCTGTTTGTGATTCAGGGGCCGAAATCCTTAGCGACTGAGCTGCGTCTGGACAAATATCCGCTCAACGTGCTGATTGTTGACGATATTAAACCGTATAAAGAGCGCAAAGTGGCAATCCTCAACGGTGCACACACGGCGCTGGTGCCGGTGGCGTTCCAGGCAGGGCTGGATACTGTAGGTGAAGCGATGAACGATGCTGAAATTTGTGCATTCGTTGAAAAAGCCATCTACGAAGAGATTATTCCGGTACTGGATTTGCCTCGTGATGAACTGGAATCTTTCGCCAGTGCAGTCACCGGACGTTTCCGTAATCCGTACATCAAGCATCAGCTGCTGTCTATCGCGCTTAACGGTATGACCAAGTTCCGCACCCGTATCCTGCCGCAGCTGCTGGCAGGGCAGAAGGCAAACGGCACACTTCCGGCGCGCCTTACTTTCGCATTAGCGGCATTGATTGCGTTTTATCGCGGTGAGCGTAACGGAGAAACATATCCGGTACAGGACGATGCCCACTGGCTGGAACGTTATCAGCAACTCTGGAGCCAGCATCGTGACCGTGTTATCGGCACCCAGGAACTGGTTGCTATTGTGTTGGCTGAAAAAGATCACTGGGAGCAGGACCTGACGCAAGTGCCTGGTCTGGTCGAGCTGGTTGCTAATGACCTGGATGCGATTCTCGAAAAAGGAATGCGCGAAGCTGTACGTCCGTTGTGCTAATACTCTGAACCCGGTTTCGACCGGGTTTCTTATTTCACTATATTAGTTACAACATCCTATGTGCCTTTATCATTAACAGGTGCCACATGCAGCACCTGTTAATGTTGTAAGCTTATAGGTAATTTGTAAGTAGTGTCTTGAGAATGTGATCGTAATCACGTTTAATAGGGCGACTTTTACACGCCTGAAGATAACCATGATCGTTCGTCCACAACAACACTGGCTGCGCCGTATTTTTGTCTGGCACGGTTCAGTATTATCCAAGATATCCTCACGCTTACTACTTAATTTTCTCTTTTCTACTGCCGTTATTTTCATGCTGCCCTGGTACACGCATCTGGGTATTAAATTTACCCTCGCACCATTCAGCATTCTCGGTGTCGCCATCGCCATTTTTCTTGGTTTTCGTAATAATGCCGGGTACGCCCGTTACGTTGAAGCGCGAAAACTTTGGGGGCAGTTGATGATTGCCTCACGGTCGTTACTGCGCGAGGTAAAAACGACATTGCCGGATTCGGCAAGTGTAAGGGAGTTTGCACGGCTGCAAATCGCCTTCGCCCACTGTTTACGCATGACATTACGCAAACAACCACAGGCGGAAGTGCTGGCACATTATCTCAAGACTGAAGATCTTCAGCGTGTACTGGCTTCAAACACTCCAGCTAACCGTATTTTGTTGATAATGGGGGAGTGGTTGGCGGTTCAGCGACGCAATGGACAGCTTTCAGATATCCTGTTTATTAGCCTCAACGATCGGCTTAACGATATTTCAGCGGTTCTGGCAGGCTGCGAGCGCATTGCCTACACGCCAATTCCCTTTGCCTACACCCTGATTTTGCATCGTACCGTTTATCTGTTTTGTATCATGCTGCCGTTCGCGCTGGTCGTGGACCTGCATTACATGACGCCTTTTATCTCTGTGCTGATTTCCTACACTTTTATTTCGCTGGATTGTCTGGCGGAAGAACTGGAAGATCCCTTCGGTACTGAAAACAATGATTTACCGCTGGATGCCATCTGCAACGCTATTGAAATTGACCTGTTACAGATGAACGATGAAACAGAAATTCCAGCAAAAATTCTTCCCGATCGTCATTACCAGCTGACGTAATATTTACTCCGTACGCCGGGCAACAATAAACAGACGCGGAAATGCCAGCAGTATCTGTCCGTTCTCTTGCAGTGGATACTGCTCTTCCAGCATCTGATGGTAGCGCGTAAGAAAATGCTGCTGTTCGCTCTCGGTCAGATCCTGTAACCACGGACGTAATCCAGTGGCGGTCACCCAATCGATAATCGCCTGGTGCGACGGCATCTGGTGATAGTAAGTGGTTCGCCAGATATCGACCTCACATCCGGCTTCACTCAAAATATCGTAGTAAGCATGAACGCCAGCCAGCGGCTCACGCCCGCGATCCGGGTAGTTTTGTTCCCAGGCGACTTCGCGCATGAGCACATGGGTAGGCTCCAGCCAGTTATCCGGCATTTGTACCGCCAGCACGCCCTGCGGACTGAGTAACGAAACCAGATGAGGGAACAGTTCGTAATGGTCGGGCAGCCATTGCAGCGAGGCATTAGCAAAAATCAGATCGAGTGCCTGTTCCGGTTGCCAGTTGCGGATGTCTGCTTCCACGAACTGGCAGTCTGGCAAAGCACTGCGCGCTTCAGCAATCATCGCCGGAGACGAGTCGATGCCTGTTATCCTGGCCGCAGGCCAACGTTGATGCAGCAGGGCGGTGCTGTTACCTGGGCCACAGCCAAGATCGGCAACGTATTTGATATTCTCCAGCGGCACTCTGGCAAGCAGCTCCACCGCCGGACGCGATCGTTCAGCGGCAAAGTGCAGATATAAAGAGGGGTTCCAGTCAGACATTTATTTACTCCCGTCAGTGCGTTACCCCAATTGTAGATAAAACTGATAAATTCGCCTCACGGCATCACCCCATTGAACACACGTTTTTTACGCGGCCCGGTCATTAAAGATTCCAGTTTCTTGACACAGGTTTTGTAGTGGGGCGTGGTTTTATGGAACGCCACTGCGTCTTCATCTTTATAGGCTTCGTAGATATAAAAGCGCGAATTCACTTCCGGGTCCTGTAAGACATCGAAGCGCAAATTGCCTTCTTCCTGTACCGAGCCCAGGTGGTTCTGGCGAAAAACTTCGATAAACTCGTCAACCTTGTCTTCATGAACGTTAATTTCAACCAGTGTGACGTGCATAATTCTTCTCCTTAAATCCGCAGTTACTGTTTTTCACTCAGATAGAGTTCATATGCCCGATCAGCCGTTTCGTTATGGTGTACCACCGCCTGTACGGCTTTCATCATCGCCACCGGATGGTCAGACTGGAAAATATTACGCCCCATATCCACACCAGAAGCGCCCTGATCGATAGCCTGCCAGCACATTTCCAGCGCCTCGCGCTCCGGTAATTTTTTACCGCCAGCAATAACAATGGGTACCGGACATCCGGCAACAATCCGTTCAAAACCTTTATCGACATAATAAGTTTTGATAATCTGCGCCCCCATTTCAGCGGCGATTCGGGTAGCCAGCGAGAAATATCGTTGGTCGCGCACCATATCTTTGCCCACGCCAGTCACGGCCATGGTCGGCATTCCTACTTTCATTCCGGCATCGACCAGCTGAATAATATTTTTAATCGACTGATGTTCATATTCGCTGCCGATATAAACCTGCGCTGCCACCGCGCAACTGTTCAGGCGCACGGCGTCATCCATCGATAACGCCACGGCTTCATTACTTAATTCCGCCAGAATAGAGTTCGCACCAGACGCCCGCAGTACTACCGGCTTATTGGTCGCCGGGGGGACTACGCTGCGCAAAATGCCGCGCGTACACATTAATACATCGGCATGTTCAAACAGCGGGGCGATATTTATATCAATGCGTTCAAGTCCGGTAGTCGGCCCCTGAAAATAACCATGGTCAAAGGCCAGCATCACGGTTTTACCCGTTTTCGGATTAAATATCCGTGATAAGCGTGACTGCATTCCCCAATCCAGCGCACCGCAACCTTTCAGGGTAAAAGGGATATTTTGTTGCGGTTGATCGGTGCGAAAATCTTTACCATCTTTAATATCGTCTAAATCTGCCATAACGTACTCCGGTTAAGTAATGCACATCAGAAATCGTATTTGCCGATATTCTCTTTGTTGAATATCACGCGCTCCGGTAACAGTACGATGCCATTACCATCCGCTTCGTAGTCATAGCCCTGAACGCTGTTTGGCGAGACTTCAACCTGACCTACGCCCTGAATATTCAGCTTGTCGCCCGTTTTCATTGATCCTTTTTTCAATAATGCATCCGCGACATAAACTGAAATTTTGCCTTGCTGAACCACATCCCACAGGCCAAATTCTTTCACCGTGCCGCGCTCTACATACGGACGCATCACGTTTGGCGTACTGAATCCGACAATCGCAACTTTGTCATTTTTCAGGTTTTCTGCGGCTTGTGCGGCAGCGGGCAGGGCGTTGGCGTCCGGGGCGATAATGGCGTCGAGATCGCTATAGGCTTTTAATATTCCTTCTGCGGTTTGTAACGATTTAGTGGCATCGTTATAGCCAAACTGCGTAGTGACAATTTCCCAGCCTGGATGGTCTTTGGCGATTTTCGCTTTCGCCTCTTTCACCCACTGGTTTTGGTCCGTAACGGTGGGGCTTGAGTAGAAAAACGCGACTTTGGCTTTGTCTTTATTCACCTGACGCGCCGCCATATCCACCAACATACCTCCCAACTGGGCGGGCGTTCCCTGATTAATGTAGTAAGAGCGGCACTCCGGTTTGGTATCAGAGTCCCAGGTCAGCACTCTCACGCCACGTTGCATGGCGCGTTTCAGTGCCGGACACAAGCCATCAGGCGAAACCGCAGAAACGATAATGGCGTTATACCCCTGATTGACGAAGTTATTAATCAACTGTACCTGACCAGAAACACTGGGTTCTGTCGGCCCGTCGTAGGTCACATCAACGCCCAGCTCTTTACCAGCTTGTTGTGCGCCGTTGCCACCGCTGGTAAAAAATCCCACGCCAACCAGTTTGGGAATAAAAGCAATACGCTCTGCGGCCTGCACATTCATAGAGATTGCGGCAATGCCAAGAGCGCTAAGTAAGGCGATTTTCTTAAAGCGATGAAGTGTCATGAAGATATCCTTTATGGCAATGGGTTATTGGCCCGACGCGCCAGCCACTCTTTAATTTGCTGGCGATGCAGGCTAACGGAACGACCTACGACAACGACGATAAGCAGCGCACCGGAAAGGGCGCTGGACACCTGATTTGGCACTCCTGCCATTTGCAAACCTTGTTGCAAATATCCCACTAGTAAAACCGCAATGGCGGTGCCGATAATGGAACCGGAACCACCATAAATATTGGCACCGCCAAGCACCACGGCGGTGATGGCGGGCATCAGAAACGACGCACCGAGATCGGAACGTGCTGAACCAAAATACGATACCAGCAGCACAGCGGCGACCGCAGACGCCAGCCCCGTCATGGCATAGAGTGCACATAAGGTGCGGTTAACCGGAATCGCGCTATAAAGCGCCACGCGCGGGCTTTGTCCAATCAAAAACACATTACGTCCGGCATGGGTTTTATGCAGCCACAGCCAGAAAACGATGAGACATATCAGAAAGATAATCAGCGGAACGGGGAGTCCCAGCACATCCAGATTAGCGAAATCTGTAAACGCCATCGGGAATCCACCAATACCTTCGTACCCCGTAGCCCCGGCCATCCCGGAAAGCAGCAGAGCGCTTCCGGCAAACAGATACAGCGTGCCAAGCGTAATCACCAGCGGGTTAACTTTGGTATAGATAATTAATCCGGCGTTAATCAGCCCGCACAATGCGCCGAGCAGAAAGGTCAGAAGAATCGCCAGCGGCATCGGCACGCCGCTTTGAAACAGTACGCCTAATGCAATGGCGCACAAGCCGATGGTCGAGCCAAACGAAATATCGATCCCGCCACTGACAATCACCATCGTCAGCGGTAGGGCGACAATGCCAATGCAGATAAAGTCACTGGTGCTGAACAGCAACATATTGAGATCTAACATCCGCGGGTTAATTGCACCAAATGCGACAATCTCAATAACGAGCAGTGCGGCAAGAGCTAGTTCCCAACCGTAGCGAATACGCATTACGCGGCCTCCCGTTTTTTACCTGACGAAGCGGGTTTAACGGATGGCGGTGGCGTCATAAAGCGGGCATATTTTTGCCGCCGTAGATTACGTTCCAGCGCACAACGCAGGCGTCCATCAAACACCAGCACCGCCAGCAGAACCAGGCCCGCGATAAAATCATTCCACCATGCCGGAATGCGCAACAGCACCAGTACACTATCGATCTGCGTCAGGAACCATGCGCCGAGTACCGCACCGATGATCGCACCGGAACCGCCGAGCAAACTAATACCGCCCAGCACGCAGGCTGCAATCGCTTTCATCTCCAGCCCGGTACCGGTCTGGTTGGGAATAAAACCGATCTGCGAAGCAAACACAATCCCCGCCAGTGCCGCCATGCAGCCGTTCAACGAAAATGCCACAATCCTAATGGCTTCCGTACGAACGCCCAGTTGACGAGCGCCCTGCAAATTATCGCCCGTGGCATAAAAACTGCGTCCAAACGCCGTCTTCGCCAGCAGCCAGGCCATAAATGCCACCAGAATTATCGTCAACCAACCAATTGCTGAAACGCCAAACAGCAGCGGGGCGGAGAGTTGTTTCAGTTCGGTGGGTAACCCCTCAATCCATTTACCGCCAGTCCACAGCAACATGATGCCCCTGTACAATCCTAATGTACCGAGCGTGGCAACAATGGCAGGGATCTTTAGCCACGCGACCAGGACACCGTTGAAAAATCCCGCGAGTAAACCAAGCAGTAAAGTCGCGACACAAGCAACAGGTAGTGAATACCCCGCGTTCAGTAACATTCCCAACAGCACTGCGCACATTCCGGTAATCGAACCTACCGAAACATCGATATTGCGCGTGAGCATCACCAGCGTCGCGCCCATTGCCAGCAGGATCAGGATTTGCGCGCTGCTATAAACCATGGTCAGCGTTTGCATACTTAAATACTGGCGGTCGAGAAAACCGGGTAATACAAACAGCAACACCACCGCCAGCAGTGCCGTGATTTCACGGTTGTTCTGGATAAACTTCAGCATGATGCCTCCTGACGCTGACTATCGCCGAAGGCAACGCGCATAATGGTCTCGACATTAATATCGCGTCCGGTCAGTGCAGAGTGGGCAATTTCGCCCTGATGCATCACATATACGCGATCTGCCATCAGTTCGATCTCTTCCAGATCAGAGGAGATAAGCAGCACAGCCACATTTTGTGCGGCGATGCTGCGCAACAGCTGGTAGATATCATTACGGGCCGAGACATCCACGCCGCGCGTCGGCTCATCGACAATCAAAACTTGCGGCGAAGCTTCCAGACATTTGGCAATCAGGATTTTTTGCTGGTTGCCGCCGGATAAGGTCCGCGCAGCTTGTTCCGGTTGGTTAAATTTAATATTCAGAGCCCGACGATAACGTTCCAGTGTGGCGTTATCTTTCGCGGTTTTCGCCCAGAATCCACGAAGGTTATGAGTAAGGGCGCAGACATTCCAGGCCAGCGAAGCATCGAGATTCAGTCCGGATGACTGGCGA
The DNA here is from genome assembly GCF_013369155.2 of Escherichia sp. 94.0001. Classification (NCBI taxonomy): domain Bacteria; kingdom Pseudomonadati; phylum Pseudomonadota; class Gammaproteobacteria; order Enterobacterales; family Enterobacteriaceae; genus Escherichia; species Escherichia sp. 94.0001. The sequence goes on from NZ_JABWMS020000006.1 coordinate 124,725, forward strand.
TCTTCCGGCAGATAAACCAGACCGCGCAGTAAACGTTCTCCAGTGGATAATCTATTGATCTCTTTACCATTCAGCATAATGCGTCCGCCACGCAAAGTACGCAGACCATAGAGCGTCTCGGCCAGTTCTGTGCGTCCGGCCCCCACCAGCCCAGCCAGACCCAGAATTTCTCCGGCATTAAGCGTCAAGCTGACATTCATAAAACCTTCGCCGGTCAGGTTTTCCAGTGTCAGCACCGGCGTTCCGGCGGCATGTTGTGGGCGGTTGCCAGGTAACTCCAGCCATAATTTTTGGCTGGCAGAGAGCGATTTTTCCCGTAGCGCTGGCGTGATGGCCTGAATAATGTCGTCGGTAGACAGTTCGCTGGTTTTGCCGCTTAAGGCGATGGTTCCGTCGCGCATCACGCTAATTCGATCGGCAATCTGGCGAATTTCCGGCAGCTTATGCGAGATAAAAACAATACCCACGCCAGTAGCAAGCAACTCTTGCAAGCGACTAAACAAACGTTCGGTTTCGGCGGGGGTAAGCGAGGCGGTAGGTTCATCGAGGATCAGAATCCGCGAGTCGCGCATCAGCCCGCGGAGGATTTCCACCATTTGGCGATCGGCGACATCCAGCGATCCTGCCAGACTATGCAGATCAAACTGGCAGCCCAGCGCCGCCAGCAAGTTCTTCAGTTTCTGCATGGAGAGCTGTTTTTTTGCTAGCCCAAACAGAATGTTTTCTTTTATCGACAGGCTTGGGAAAAGCAGCGGTTCCTGGGGAACGAGATAAATACCCAACTGATGAGCATGAACTGGCGTTAATCTGGTGTAGTTGTTGCCTCCAATCTCCAGCGTACCGCTATCAGCAGGGGTAATACCGGCAATGATCTTCATTAACGTCGATTTACCGGCACCATTGCCGCCAAGCAGGGCGTGGACTTCCCCCTGATGCAACGTAAAATCGATGCCTTTCAGGACATTAACCCCTGAATACTGTTTATAAACCGAGCGGGCGCAAAGTAGCGGTAACGCGCGGATATCACTCGTTAGCATGTTTCCCCCGTTCAGTTTTGCAGGTGAGTTTTGAACAAATGTATTTCTGCTTTCAATTTGTTCATAAACCTTAGGTGGACATTGCACATATTTCCGACGAATAGATCACAATTTATGCTATTTTGATTTTCACGGTTGCGTTTGTTCATGCTCGTAGAGTCAAACTGTGGTTGCTATCACAGATATAAATGCGCAAGAACTGAACAATTGCATTAAAGATTTAAATATGTTCAAAGTGAAGAATGAATTATGACAATCAACGATTCGGCAATTTCAGAACAGGGAATGTGTGAAGAAGAACAGGTCGCGCGGATCGCGTGGTTTTACTATCACGACGGGCTGACCCAGAGCGAGATCAGCGAGCGTCTCGGGCTGACTCGCTTGAAAGTGTCGCGATTACTGGAAAAAGGGCATCAGTCCGGCATTATTCGCGTGCAGATTAATTCTCGCTTTGAAGGCTGTCTGGAATATGAAACTCAATTACGTTGTCAGTTTTCGCTGCAACATGTCCGGGTGATCCCTGGGCTTGCGGATGCTGATGTCGGCGGGCGACTAGGGATAGGCGCGGCGCATATGTTGATGAGTTTACTTCAACCACAACAGATGCTGGCGATTGGTTTTGGCGAGGCAACCATGAATACGCTGCAACGCTTAAGTGGTTTTATTTCGTCGCAGCAAATTCGCCTGGTCACGCTCTCCGGTGGCGTCGGTTCTTATATGACGGGTATCGGGCAGCTTAATGCGGCGTGCAGTGTGAATATTATTCCGGCTCCGCTGCGGGCATCCTCCGCTGACATTGCCCATACGCTAAAAAATGAAAATTGCGTCAAAGATGTTCTGTTAGCCGCACAAGCTGCGGATGTGGCGATTGTCGGCATTGGGGCCGTGAGTCAACAAGACGACGCGACGATCATTCGCTCCGGTTACATCAGTCAGGGCGAACAGTTAATGATTGGCCGAAAAGGGGCGGTTGGCGACATTTTAGGCTACTTTTTTGATGCAAAAGGTGACGTTGTCACGGATATTAAAATACATAACGAACTGATTGGCTTACCTTTAAGCGCGCTGAAGACCATTCCCGTCCGGGTTGGCGTGGCAGGGGGAGAAAATAAAGCCGAAGCCATTGCCGCTGCAATTAAAGGCGGCTATATCAACGCACTGGTTACCGATCAGGACACAGCAGCGGCGATTTTACGTAGTTAAATTTGCATGACCTTATTACCGGGAATGATGGAGAACGTATAGAGGAACAGACAGAACGCATAAGCCGAGGATAATCTAATGGCTCGACTCTTTACCCCTTCAGAATCAAAGTACTACCTGATGGCGCTGGATGCAGGCACCGGAAGTATTCGGGCTGTGATATTCGACCTGGAAGGCAATCAAATAGCAGTGGGACAGGCGGAGTGGCGGCATCTGGCAGTACCGGACGTTCCTGGTTCTATGGAATTTGATCTCAACAAAAACTGGCAACTGGCGTGTGAGTGTATGCGCCAGGCGCTGCACAACGCCGGCATAGCCCCGGAGTATATCGCTGCCGTTTCGGCATGTTCGATGCGCGAAGGCATTGTTTTATATAACAATGAAGGAACACCGATCTGGGCCTGCGCCAATGTGGATGCCAGAGCGGCGCGCGAAGTTAGCGAACTTAAAGAACTATACAACAATACCTTTGAAAACGAAGTTTATCGCGCCACCGGACAAACGCTGGCTTTAAGCGCTATTCCCAGATTACTTTGGCTGGCGCACCATCGTTCTGATATCTACCGACAGGCGTCGACCATCACCATGATCAGCGACTGGCTGGCCTATATGCTCAGCGGTGAACTGGCGGTGGATCCCTCTAACGCTGGCACCACGGGACTTCTTGATCTAACCACCCGTGACTGGAAACCTGCATTGCTGGATATGGCAGGCCTACGGGCCGATATTCTTTCTCCTGTCAAAGAAACCGGCACATTGCTGGGCGTGGTAAGTTCACAAGCGGCGGAACTCTGCGGTCTGAAGGCGGGCACTCCGGTGGTCGTTGGAGGAGGCGACGTGCAACTTGGTTGCCTGGGGTTAGGCGTTGTCCGTCCGGCACAAACCGCTGTTCTTGGCGGTACATTCTGGCAGCAAGTTGTAAACTTAGCCGCGCCGGTGACAGACCCAGAAATGAACGTGCGCGTTAATCCTCATGTTATTCCTGGCATGGTACAAGCTGAATCTATAAGCTTTTTTACCGGACTCACCATGCGCTGGTTCCGCGATGCTTTCTGTGCCGAAGAAAAACTGATTGCCGAACGTTTAGGCATCGACACCTATACGTTGCTTGAAGAGATGGCAAGTCGTGTGCCGCCTGGGTCGTGGGGCGTAATGCCGATATTCTCCGACAGAATGCGCTTTAAAACCTGGTATCACGCTGCGCCTTCCTTTATTAATTTGTCTATTGATCCGGATAAATGTAACAAAGCGACATTGTTCCGTGCGCTGGAAGAAAATGCGGCGATTGTATCAGCGTGTAACTTGCAGCAAATCGCTGATTTCTCGAATATTCATCCTTCATCGTTAGTCTTTGCAGGCGGAGGTTCAAAAGGGAAATTATGGAGTCAAATTCTCGCTGATGTCTCGGGATTACCCGTCAATATTCCGGTGGTCAAAGAAGCCACCGCATTAGGATGTGCCATTGCAGCTGGCGTCGGTGCCGGAATTTTTTCATCAATGGCAGAAACCGGAGAACGCCTGGTTCGCTGGGAACGGACGCACACACCAGACCCGGAAAAGCATGAACTTTATCAGGATTCACGCGATAAGTGGCAGGCAGTTTATCAGGATCAGCTGGGGCTGGTTGATCATGGACTGACGACGTCGTTATGGAAAGCGCCTGGGTTATAGTTTCATTGACAGCCACATCATGATGACTGTGGCTGTTAGTTTTTGAGTATTGGTATTCTTATTTCCCTTCTTTAGAGCTGGCTTGTTAAATGCCAGCTTGCAGATTCATCGTTCCATCACCAGTACTATATTCAAGGGAAAATTGCTATTTTTCTTAAAGCATTAAGCATAACCCTTATTTTATAGCGAATATTCTTAAAGGCATTAATGGATGAAAAAGGGTTTTAATAAACTTCTGTTTTTAGCAATTAGTGCTATTCTTTGTTAAATATGATGATGATAATCTTCTTATTGAAAGAAACAGTTTTCTTATTAAGCAACAATAACTCATGGTTCATTTTTAAATAAAATAAGAACTATGCAATTTTTAATCTATCGATTCGAAAGTATTAGCAAATTAGCCAAATTGACACCTTCCCACCTCCAACCAACACTCAATACAGACCTCTGACAACTTAATAAGTTTCATTTTTAACATCTGATGGCTCATCTCTTTCGTGGCTGTATTGTTTGTATATGGAGCGTTTATATGAATAGAATCTATCGCGTGATATGGAATTGCACCCTACAGGTATTTCAGGCCTGCTCGGAATTAACTCGCAGGGTAGGTAAAACATCAACGGTTAATTTGCGTAAATCCTCTGGATTGACAACGAAATTCAGTAGATTGACGCTGGGTGTTTTGCTGGCACTAAGCGGTTCAGCGTCTGGTGCGAGTCTGGAAGTTGATAATGGTCAGATTACCAATATTAATACTGATGTTGCTTACGATGCCTACCTGGTTGGGTGGTATGGCACTGGAGTGCTTAATATTTTGGCTGGCGGTAATGCCTCCTTAACCACTATTACTACCAGCGTCATTGGTGGTAATGAGGACTCAGAGGGCACCGTTAACGTTTTGGGTGGCACCTGGCGATTGTATGATAGCGGAAATAATGCAAGGCCTTTAAATGTGGGTCAATCCGGAACGGGGACGCTGAATATTAAACAGAAGGGTCACGTTGACGGAGGATATTTAAGGATAGGTTCTTCGACAGGAGGCGTCGGGACGGTCAATGTTGAAGGAGAGGACTCGGTTCTGACGACCGAATTATTCGAAATAGGGAGTTACGGTACAGGCTCATTAAATATTACGGATAAGGGTTACGTCACGAGTTCAATAGTCGCCATTGTAGGATATCAGGCGAACAGTAATGGTAAGGTTGTCGTTGAAAAGGGTGGCGAGTGGCTAATAAAAAATAATGATTCCTCAATTGAATTTCAAATTGGTAATCAAGGGACGGGCGAAGCAACTATTCGCGATGGGGGGCTAATTACGGCTGAAAATACGATTATCGGTGGCAACCTCACCGGTATCGGAACCCTGAATGTGCAGGATCAAGACTCTGTCATCACGGTACGCAGACTCTATAATGGATATTTCGGTAATGGCACAGTCAATATTTCCAATAATGGACTGATTAATAATAAAGAATATTCATTGGTGGGCGTTCAGGACGGGTCCTACGGTGTCGTCAACGTGACCGATAAAGGGCATTGGAATTTCCTCGGAACGGGCGAAGCTTTCCGCTATATCTATATCGGTGATGCTGGCGACGGTGATCTTAATGTCTCGAGTGAAGGCAAAGTAGATTCGGGAATTATCACTGCGGGGATGAAAGAAACAGGCACAGGCAACATTACTGTTAAGGATAAGAACTCCGTTATCACTAATCTCGGAACTAATCTTGGTTATGACGGCCACGGCGAAATGAATATCAGTAATGAGGGGCTTGTTGTCAGCAACGGAGGAAGCTCACTCGGTTATGGAGAAACCGGCGTCGGGAAGGTTAGCATCACCACGGGGGGGATGTGGGAGGTCAATAAGAATGTCTATACCACTATTGGTGTTGCGGGCGTCGGAAACCTCAATATCAGCGATGGCGGTAAGTTCGTATCGCAAAATATTACTTTTTTGGGCGATAAAGCAAGCGGTATCGGCACACTGAACCTGATGGATGCGACATCATCGTTCGATACTGTAGGTATCAATGTCGGTAATTTTGGTAGCGGCATCGTAAATGTCAGTAATGGTGCCACCCTTAATTCAACGGGCTATGGATTTATCGGAGGAAATGCCTCCGGTAAGGGGATAGTTAATATTTCAACGGATAGTCTCTGGAATTTAAAAACGTCATCTACTAACGCCCAATTGCTACAGGTCGGTGTATTAGGCACGGGTGAACTGAATATTACCACCGGAGGTATAGTTAAAGCGCGTGATACACAGATAGCTCTCAATGACAAAAGTAAGGGCGACGTGCGGGTGGATGGGCAGAACTCTCTTCTTGAAACATTCAATATGAACGTAGGGACGACTGGCACAGGTACGTTAACCCTGACGAATAACGGCACGCTGAATGTCGAAGGTGGAGAAGTTTACTTAGGTGTTTTTGAGCCTGCTGTAGGAACGCTAAACATTGGTGCTGCCCACGGTGAGGCTGCGGCAGATGCCGGGTTTATCACCAATGCGACGAAGGTGGAGTTCGGTCTTGGCGAAGGCGTTTTTGTCTTTAATCATACCAATAACAGTGATGCCGGCTACCAGGTCGATATGCTGATTACGGGTGACGATAAAGACGGAAAAGTGATGCATGATGCAGGCCATACGGTGTTCACTGCAGGGAATACTTATAGCGGCAAAACGCTGGTCAATGACGGCCTCCTGACTATTGCGTCACATACGGCAGATGGGGTAACAGGCATGGGTTCGAGTGAAGTAACCATTGCAAGCCCCGGTACGCTCGACATTCTCGCATCAACGAACAGCGCAGGAGATTACACGCTGACCAATGCGCTCAAAGGCGATGGCTTGATGCGAGTGCAGCTGTCATCCTCCGACAAAATGTTTGGCTTTACCCATGCAACAGGAACTGAATTCGCCGGTGTTGCCCAACTGAAAGACAGTACCTTCACACTGGAACGCGACAACACCGCTGCGCTTACTCACGCGATGCTTCAGTCTGACAGTGAAAATACCACATCGGTAAAAGTGGGAGAGCAATCCATTGGTGGACTAGCCATGAATGGCGGTACGCTCACTTTCGATACGGATATACCTGCTTCGACGCTTGCGGAGGGATATATCAGCGTCGATACACTGGTTGTCGGCGCGGGTGACTACACCTGGAAAGGCCGTAACTATCAGGTAAACGGGACGGGCGACGTGCTTATCGACGTGCCTAAACCGTGGAATGATCCCATGGCGAATAACCCTCTGACTACGCTCAATTTGCTGGAACACGATGATAGCCATGTCGGCGTTCAACTGGTGAAGGCGCAAACGGTTATTGGGTCGGGTGGCTCATTAACGTTACGTGATTTACAGGGCGACGAGGTGGAAGCGGACAAAACGTTACACATTGCACAAAACGGAACAGTGGTCGCCGAGGGTGATTATGGATTCCGACTCACGACCGCACCTGGTGATGGTTTGTATGTTAACTATGGGCTGAAAGCGCTGAACATCCATGGTGGGCAAAAGCTGACGTTAGCCGAACATGGCGGAGCCTATGGCGCAACGGCCGATATGTCGGCAAAAATCGGTGGTGAAGGGGATCTGGCAATCAATACGGTGCGACAGGTTTCGCTTTCCAACGGTCAGAACGACTATCAGGGGGCAACCTATGTTCAGATGGGGACATTACGTACCGATGCGGATGGCGCGCTGGGCAATACTCGGGAACTGAACATCAGCAACGCGGCCATCGTCGATCTTAATGGATCGGAGCAGACGGTAGAGACATTCACCGGGCTGATGGGTTCGACTATTTTGTTCAAAGAAGGTTCGCTGACGGTGAATAAAGGTGGGATCAGTCAGGGCGAACTGACAGGTGGCGGAAACCTGAATGTTACAGGGGGAACACTGGCTATCGAGGGGCTTAATGCACGCTACAATGCGTTAACCAGCATTAGCCCAAATGCGGAAGTCAGCCTCGACAATACGCAGGGGTTAGGCAGAGGGAATATTGCCAATGACGGTCTGTTAACGCTAAAAAACGTGACCGGCGAACTGCGCAATAGCATAAGCGGTAAAGGTATCGTGAGCGCAACCGCCAGCACAGACGTAGAGCTGGATGGCGATAATAGCCGCTTTGTGGGGCAATTCAACATCGATGTAGGCAGCGCGCTCAGCGTCAACGAGCAGAAAAACCTGGGTGATGCTTCCGTTATCAATAATGGCCTGCTCACCATCGCCACTGAGCGTAGCTGGGCGATGACGCACAGTATCACCGGTAGCGGCGATGTGACAAAACTGGGGACCGGGATCCTGACTCTTAACAACGATTCCGCGGCGTATCAGGGTACGACGGATATCGTGGGTGGTGAAATTGCTTTCGGTTCCGACTCTGCCATTAATATGGCAAGTCAGCACATTAATATCCATAACAGCGGTGTGATGTCGGAAAATGTCACCACTGCAGGTGATGTGAACGTTATGCCTGGGGGGACACTGCGTGTCGCCAAAACCACTATCGGCGGCAATCTGGAGAATGGTGGCACGGTTCAAATGAATAGCGAAGGGGGGAAACCGGGGAATGTACTGACCGTTAACGGCAACTATACCGGAAACAATGGCCTGATGACGTTCAACGCGACGCTGGGCGGCGATAATTCACCCACGGATAAAATGAACGTGAAAGGCGATACCCAAGGGAACACTCGCGTTCGGGTTGATAACATTGGCGGCGTCGGTGCACAAACGGTCAACGGTATTGAACTCATTGAGGTTGGCGGTAATTCTGCAGGTAACTTCGCGCTGACCACCGGAACTGTCGAAGCTGGGGCTTACGTCTACACGCTGGCTAAAGGGAAGGGGAATGACGAGAAAAACTGGTATCTAACCAGTAAATGGGAAGGCGTAACGCCACCGGATACACCCGATCCCATCAATAATCCTCCTGCTGTGGATCCGGAAGGCCCATCAGTTTATCGCCCGGAGGCCGGAAGCTATATCAGCAACATTGCCGCAGCCAACTCGCTGTTTAGCCATCGTTTACACGACCGTCTGGGTGAGCCGCAGTATACAGATTCACTGCATTCTCAGGATTCGGCAAGCAGTATGTGGATGCGTCATGTCGGAGGGCACGAACGTTCAAGGGCCGGTGACGGTCAGCTAAATACTCAGGCTAACCGCTATGTATTGCAGCTAGGCGGCGATTTGGCGCAGTGGAGTAGCAACGCGCAGGATCGCTGGCATCTCGGCGTCATGGCAGGCTATGCCAATCAGCACAGTAATACTCAGAGTAATCGTGTGGGTTATAAATCGGATGGGCGCATCAGCGGTTACAGCGCTGGGATGTACGCGACCTGGTATCAGAACGATGCGAATAAGACCGGCGCTTATGTTGACAGCTGGGCGCTGTATAACTGGTTTGATAACAGCGTCAGTTCCGATAACCGTTCTGCTGACGACTATGATTCTCGCGGTGTGACGGCCTCTGTTGAGGGTGGATATACCTTTGAAGCGGGAACATTTAGCGGCAGCGAAGGGACGCTGAATACCTGGTACGTCCAGCCACAGGTGCAAATCACCTGGATGGGTGTGAAAGATTCTGACCATACCCGGAAAGACGGAACACGCATTGAAACGGAAGGTGACGGAAACGTGCAAACGCGACTTGGGGTGAAAACCTACTTGAACAGTCATCACCAGCGTGACAATGGTAAACAGCGTGAGTTCCAGCCTTACATTGAAGCGAACTGGATCAACAACAGCAAAGTCTACGCCGTGAAGATGAATGGTCAAACCGTAAGCCGTGATGGTGCGCGTAATCTCGGTGAAGTACGTACCGGGGTTGAGGCGAAAGTAAATAACAACCTTAGCCTGTGGGGGAATGTCGGTGTGCAACTAGGTGATAAAGGCTATAGCGATACTCAGGGCATGCTGGGTGTGAAATATAGCTGGTAAACCGTATAAGCCGCATGTCGAAGATGGCATGCGGCTGCTTAATATTGCCGACTTCAAACGACTTTTAAATCCTCCTTTTTATCCGCGATCGCGGATATCACAGTGTTTATCCCGTAGAGCGGATAAGATGTGTTTCCTGATTGACTTTATCCCCACTAAAGGATAAAACTGATAATATCCCCTTGAACGGATAAATATGCTGTGGACGTATGACATGATGAGCTTTCAGAAGATCTATAGCCCAACGCAATTAGCGAATGCAATGAAACTGGTTCGTCAGCAAAATGGCTGGACGCAGAGCGAGCTGGCGAAAAAAATCGGTATTAAGCAGGCGACAATTTCCAATTTCGAAAACAATCCTGACAATACCACGCTCACGACATTTTTTAAGATTTTACAGTCGCTTGAACTCTCAATGACGCTATGCGACACGAAAAATGCCTCGCCAGAATCAACAGAACAGCAAGATCTGGAGTGGTAATGCCTAAACTTGTCACTTGGATGAACAACCAGCGGGTAGGCGAGTTAACGAAGTTAGCCAATGGCGCGCACACCTTTAAGTATGCACCGGAGTGGTTAGCCAACCGTTATGCCAGACCGTTATCACTTTCGCTGCCATTGCAGAGGGGGAATATCACCTCTGATGCCGTATTTAACTTCTTCGATAACCTGTTACCCGATAGCCCGATTGTACGTGACCGGATCGTTAAACGTTATCATGCTAAATCCAAGCAACCGTTTGATTTATTGTCAGAAATAGGGCGAGATAGCGTTGGTGCCGTAACGTTATTACCCGAAAATGAAACCATAACGCGCCCGATAATGGCATGGGAACAGCTCACTGAAGCCAGGCTTGAAGAAGTATTAACGGCTTATAAAGCAGATATCCCTCTAGGCATGATTAGAGAAGAAAATGACTTTCGCATCTCGGTTGCTGGCGCGCAGGAGAAGACAGCGCTGCTCAGAATAGGCAATGACTGGTGCATTCCGAAAGGAATAACGCCGACGACGCACATCATTAAATTACCGATTGGCGAAATCAGGCAGCCCAATGCGACGCTCGATCTCAGCCAAAGCGTTGATAATGAGTATTACTGTCTGCTGCTGGCGAAAGAACTTGGGTTGAATGTGCCGGACGCAGAAATCATTAAAGCGGGAAATGTGCGCGCGTTAGCGGTCGAACGTTTTGACAGGCGTTGGAATGCTGAGCAAACGGTTTTACTTCGCTTGCCACAGGAGGATATGTGTCAGACATTCGGTTTACCTTCATCGGTGAAATATGAATCAGATGGAGGCCCAGGCATCGCGCGGATCATGGCTTTTTTGATGGGGTCCAGCGAGGCGCTGAAAGATCGCTATGATTTTATGAAGTTTCAGGTGTTCCAGTGGTTGATTGGCGCAACGGATGGCCATGCAAAAAACTTCTCCGTATTTATTCAGGCTGGCGGCAGTTATCGACTCACGCCATTTTACGACATCATTTCAGCATTTCCGGTATTGGGTGGCGCAGGAATACACATCAGCGATCTCAAACTGGCAATGGGGCTTAACGCATCCAAAGGCAAAAAAACGGCAATCGATAAAATTTATCCGCGACATTTTCTGGCGACAGCAAAGGTGCTGAAATTTCCGGAAGTGCAGATGCATGAAATCCTGAGTGACTTTGCCAGAATAATTCCGGCAGCACTGGATAACGTGAAGACTTCATTACCGACAGATTTTCCGGAGAACGTGGTGACGGCAGTTGAAACCAATGTGTTGAGGTTGCACCGTCGGTTAAGCCGAGAATACGGTATTAAGTAAGATATGGGGTTTGGACGTTGTTAATGAGCAGGACAATCATGACCGCCAACGACTGGATTCTCCCTTGGTTTATGTTTGTCAAAGCTCAGTGAAAATGTCTAATCACTGGCTCATTAGAAATGTCCATATGTTGAAAAGGCCGCTGCGAAAAACCCTCCCGCAGCGGCCTCTTTAGCATAACGTCATTATGCGAACCAATTATGGTTTGAGTTTATACTTCTGACCATTAATGATTTTTTTGATTAACTCTAATGCAGCGGGGGAATATTTATGAACACCTTCCTTCCCCGTTTTCACTAGCACATGATAGTTATTATCTGAGGATTTAATATTAAAACCAGTTTCCTTGTGTATTCTTTCTAATACTTTATGGACGTAATGCCAAGATCCCATATCAAGTAATTTTGCAAGTTCAGATATGGTGTAGGGATAGCTTGCGTTAAGTGCTTGACCATTATTTAACTCTGCAATTCCATAAAGTTTCGCTAACACGTTATCTTGCTCAGCAATGTTCTTAAGCATTTCAAAATCATATGGAAGCTCTTGTTTTACAAGAGATTGAGAGGCAAATGTATAGGTTCTGGCTAATAGCGCCCTGACTAATTTTGGGTTAACACTGATTTCTGGCGTATTTGACGATAGGGCATCATAAATCCAACCGAAATCATTGGCATAGATCACTTTGATTCGGATGCTTTTATTTTCACCAACACCAATCAAAATCTCTTTCTGGTGTGAACCTGTACCTTCACATTCTGGACTAAAGGAAACCAAATAAATATTCGGAATCAAAGCGTTATTCGGCGCAATTATCTCATCAATATCAGACAGGATGGCTTTAATATTCTCATCATTAATACTATAGCCAATGAAGAACAACGGATGCTCGACGAAATATGTTAAAAGTTTTGCACTGATATACTTTTTACGCTTATAAAACTCAACATAATCTTCATTTGTTATAATGATGCTTTCTGGTTCTTTACTACTGCCGTGAATCTTCATGATTTCACCGTATGTAGTATAGTTAACAGTCACAACATTATGGCCAACTATCGGTTGGTAGTTATCAAATATCTTTTCAAGCAGATCGTCATAGTTTGTTGTAATAATGGCATGGGGCCTTACTTTTTTTAACTTTTCAATTTCTTCAGTGTACTCCATTGCTGAAAAATCAACCGAGTCTGAAAGGTTATTCAACAATGTTGCAATCTCATGCTTGATATAAATATCTTTAGAGCTTTTTCCATTGAAATACTGTTCAGGATAACGAGATGTCCCCACATCCCAAGCCCACTCAGCGTATGACTCAGAAAAATCACTTGCTATCAATGGTTTATTGTCATTTCTTGTTTGACTGTAGTAACCATACGGGCGAGTGATTAATGGGCAAGTTTCAGCGAGATACTTTAACAGGTTTTCCCAATCAGGAGCTTTCAAGTAGCGTTGAGATACCCCTGCACCCATAAAGAGAATTGGCTGTACCTGTAAACCTTCAAGACATGATTTGATATCTTCAATTATTTCTGTCTGATATTCAGAGAAGTCCATACTTTAGCCTTTAGGATGTGAGATGCTGGAGTAGTAAATCGCCGCGGAGCGGTTCGGGGTTCTGTGACACTCGAATTTTACCTCGGTTATATAATATCATTGAAGTTATTTGCATTTCTCAGAAATCTTCTCTGGCTTTAATTGCTATAGCCGAAAGATAGCGCACACATCGCCGTTGGTCAGTTAGTACGAGGTTTCCGCCAAGTTCACCTTTTACCAAAGATGGCTTCAGAGCTTCCCTGAAGCTTTATCATGGCTTCAAGTAGGTCATCTTCGTTCAGTGAGCGCTGAGATTTGTTGATGCTAGGGGCGTGCCGTCTGCGGGAAGGCTCATCACCAGAACAAGGTAACGATTGTGAGCGATTATTGTCCCGTTTTGTCTGGATCTGACGGGCAACATCCAACACATGGCCAAGTCTCTTGTTATCTACAATGGCGACGCTCTCAACCTCAGAAAGCCGGTCATAGGTGGAGTAGGGCAGCAGCATGCCATTTAGTCGCAGCTCCTTATGTCCGTCAGGATAATGCCAGACATCAATGTACTTGCCGATGGCTCTTCGACTGTATTCGCTGTCCTCAATCAGATAGAGGATTTTATCGTATTGTACAGTCAGACTTTTTGATACACGCCGGGGCTCTCGCCAGGTAAATTCCGCATCAAGGTCATCGTCTAGTGCCAGTGGCCGGTGCGCGTTAAAATCATGCAAGGGCGCTTTGGCAAAGCGTCGGTTGTAATCCGCAATGTATTCTTCTGCAAATCCATTGGCCGCTTCTATAGTACAGATTCCCCTAAGCCTGAGTTCCTTAACCAGCCGGTCCTGAAGGGTTAGATGAGCACGTTCCACACGGCCTTTTGCCTGACTGGTTTCTGCGCACAGCGGTGTGATATTGAGGGAGCGCATGGCCCTGGCAAACTGAGTTTCACCGGGACCGAGGGTAGCATGCTTATTGTTTACCCGGAAGACATTGGCTTTGTCGCTGTAGAGGATCATGGGCTTACCATGTTTTTCGATATAGCCAAGAGTTGCTTCAAAATAGGTAAATGTGGATTCAGATTTCACAAACAGTAAGTGCATCAGGCGACTGGTGGCATCGTCAACATAGACAAGAGCTGTACAGGGTCGACCCCGGTTTTCAAACCAGTGGTGGTCACAGCCATCAATTTGTATCAGCTCGCCAGTACAAGGCCGCCGGTAACGAGGCTGATGAATTTTAGGTGCGCGCTGTCTGCGTGGGATCCAGAGTCCGGCTTTTATCATGAGACGTCGGATGGTTTCTTTGCCAAGGACCAGACCGTGAACTTCCTCCAGTTTTTCCCGCGCCAGCGTGGGGCCAAAATCACGGTATTGCTCCCTGATTATACTGAGAGCCTGATCTGTCAGTGACGCTGGCAACAGACGGTTACCAGTGCGGCCACGACTCTGGTTGTTCATGCCAAGCGGTCCGAGTTGACGATAGCGTTTCAGCAGTCGGCTGCAATGACGTGGTGTAATGCCGAGCATCTCCGCAGCTTGGCCAGGACGCAGATTGCGATCGATGACATCCTGAAGGATTTTGAGGCGGTTGATTTCTTTCACGTTGAACATCCCGGCGTCATGTATAGCCATAGAAAACTCCTCATCAGGAAAAGTGAGTCGTTGTCTAGACATACAGGTCTGAGAACTATAGCCTGGACATTCCAATGAGCCACAAATAGACATTAGCATTGAGCCTCTACAATGTTGGTGCGCATAATGTATATTATGTTAAATAGCCTACGATGGTAAACAACTTCATATCTCTCCATTGCCTCTCACGAAAGGAACTGGACACACTGATCGAGCACGAATTACAACTGATGCTGGCTGAAGGCTTTGACAAGTCCCCTATTTCCGCCAAGGCCCTGCATATTCGGCTCAAGGCAAAAGGTATCGTTAACGGTGGTTTAAGTACGCTGAGCAGCCTTGAGCGAAAACGCCTAATTGCTGCCTATGTTGATCAGCAACTTGGCCCGTTGAATCTACGCCCAAAAGAAAAACAGCAATACGTCAACCGCAAAACCCGTCAGGCCTTGCTGGCCAGAAACCAGCAGTTGCAGGCGGAAGTCAGTGAACTGCAAGACCAACTGGCGCAGAATACCCTATCGTTGATAGAAATTGTCAAAGCGGTAAAAATCAATACGGTTATTCCGGTGGAAAGTCTGTTGCCAAACATGTAGTTCGGGAGTTACACAAGTCGTCATAATGCTGGTTATAATTTTCGGCAAAGGGCATGGACGATTTATTTCCGTCATTCTGTATATTGCTTACCTTCCCAAATTTCTCCAACCGTTAGTTGGAGAAATTAGATGAGTCGTAAATCATGAATAAACCCCTTGCTCTATTCGAAAAATGAGCATGGCAACTTTCAACACCCCCTCTTCTGAGTCCATTATCTCAGAGGGCGTTTTCCACTGTAATGCTCTGTTTGGTTCATTGCACCAGTTTAATGCTGCACTTTCGTTACCTTCAAAAAGATCAATAGCCTTTTGAAGAACATCATTTTTTGTCAGCATGTTTTACACCTGAAGACGTTTTGAGTGCTTCGATAAGACTACTTCGCTCTTCCTCTGTCATCCGGGATATGAGCAATGCAAGTTCTGCTGTTGTCTGATCATCACAAAAAAGTAGTTCAACGGCACGTTTAACTCTGCCGCCATCCGTCGAATCGTATCAATATCGGGGACATGGCGCCCTTTCTCATAATGATTCATACGACTGCTAGCCGATGCGGGATCAAAGCCAACATGAAGAATTGATAATTGCCGTGCCGAGCAGAGAAAATGAATTCCGGAAACTTTCTCTTGAGCAAGATAAAAGACATATTAAGATAAATGAAAAAATAAAAACACTGATTAGGATTGGTAATAAAAATATTACAATAAGGCAATGAATTTTAAAAAGGATTTGAAGTTTAATACAGTCATGAAAAAGAGAGGGCAAAGCCGACCCCGCCCTCTCCCTTCATGCACTGATAAGCCTCACTAATAGGAGTGTTAGCAGCGCGTACCACTGTATGCTAGACCTGAAAAATATAATCTCAGTCAGTCCCAGATGCAACCTTTAACACTTCAACGCAACAAATTAAACAACGAATAGCCACAAACGTGTAGACAGTGCACTGATACGAATAAAAGTAACGCTCCTGAATTGCTCAATCAATGATATATACCCTGTTTTACTGACATATCTGACAGCGGGTGGATTTCCTTCAATTATTGATATAACACCATACGCACTACATCTGTCTCCACCAGAATATGAGGTGAAATTGTTGCGCACCGGTTAATCCGGGTGTACTGGTCAAACTGTTTTTACGGTGCGCCTGTTTTATAGCCTTCAGTTGCGCAATGCGTCGACTTCGCATGGTTTTCCTCATGACTGCCGCTTTACCATTGCGCAATTCGCCGATGTAGTCGGTGCCCCCCGGAAAATCAAACGGTTCTGGTTGTTCTCTGTACTGCTTCAGGGCGTATAGCCCGTTACCTCAACAGACGGGTTTTCCCCGGAGCGAGGCCTCTGGGGTTCATAATTAATCGTACAGCCAAAGTACCAAGCGTTCGGCCGGCTGGGCGGCCGGCTGGGCTTGCTGGTCAGTTTGTTCCAACACACATTAAGCATCTCCAGTCCGCTGGGCAGGCGGTCCGGCAGGCTGGTCAGCTGGTTATTACTCACATCAAGCACCTTCAGCCTGACGGGCAGCACCGGCAGATGGATCAGCTGGTTATTACTCACATTAAGCGTCCTCATATAGCCGGGCAGCTCCGGCAGGCTGCTCATGAGGTTAAAACGCACATCAAGCGTCACCAGCCCGGCGGGCAGCGCCGGCAGGCCGGACAGCTGATTATTACTCACATCAAGCATCACCAACCCGGCGGGCAGGACCGGCAGGCTGCACAGCCGGTTTCTACTCACATCAAGCTTCTCCAGACTGGCGGGCAGCACCGGCAGGCTGCACAGCTGGTTTTTACACACATAAAGATGCTTCAGCCCGGCGGGCAGGACCGGCAGGCTGTCCAGCCAGTTTCTTCTCACATCAAGCTCCTCCAGCCCGGTGGGCAGCTCCAGCCCGGTGGACCTGAAGAGATTGTTTCCACCCACATTAAGGTGCTTCAGCCCGGCGGGCAGGACAGGCAGGCTGCACAGCCGGTTTCTACTCACATCAAGCTTCTTCAGCCCGGCGGGCAGGACCGGCAGGCTGTCCAGCAAGTTTCTTCTCACATAAAGCTCCTCCAGCCCGGTGGGCAGGACCGGCAGGCTGCACAGCTGGTTTCCACTCACATCAAGCTTCTCCAGCCCGGCGGGCAGCTCCGGCAGGCTGGTCAGCATCAGATTTGCCAGTTCTAGTTCCAGTGCCGAAGCTCTATTGCATGCTCTATTGTATATATATGCCTTCACCCTACTAAGAGCTTCTGCCCTGTATTCCCCGGGAGCATTCACCTTGGCCCAGGCACGCCATGCCGTTATCTGGGCCACCCAGTCCGGGACTTTATCGATATACTTCCGGAGCAGTTTACAGTGTGGTTTATCGCCAGTCAGAGTTACAGACAACGCTACTTTTGGCATACCTGGTATGTACATTGTCATGATGGGCTCATCGACGACGGACAGGTTCAGTAAGAGCCCTATCGGCGGGTCTTCCTTTTTGGCCGGGATGGTGTAAATATTGGGATTGTCTGTGGACTCGAAGCTCAGGAACATATTTGTCAGCTGATCACTTTTGGTCAAACATTGATCGTGAAGGAGGGAACGACAAACCATGTGGATGAAAGTTTCTTCGGATGCGTTGTGTAATATGGTTGTATAATCTGATGAGGATAAATCATCCCAGTTTTCTATCTTGCTGGTCTTGCTGGCTGCGATATCGTTTAATGAATTGTTTAATAAATCGGTTAATACATAGCCGATATGAAGACGGTTTGCTGTCTGGCTGGATTCATCGGGTGCCCAATATTCATTTTCATTGGGTTTAACATATACACCGGATGCACCGGATAAAGAAGTAGGCTGGAGCATGATACCTCACAAAAATGTGTTGATGAAAAGCCGGATTCTGTCCATATTCCCGTGAACCGGCTATCAAAATTCGCGCATTTTGCCAGGTATTCATGTGGTTAAAATTTATCTGGTGCGTTTCCGGTGGTTTTGCAGTTCACCAGCTACAATCGCTAGCAACGGCACATTTATACTCAACATAAGTTAAATCATATTGACTGTTAACTTACTTCATGAACCAAGATGCATCGTCAATGGAGGCTTAACATGGCGTCCTGTCTCATAATGATTCATACGACTGCTAGCCGATGCAGGGTCAAAGCCAACAAGGAGACCCAGAGAGCGCTGTGATAATCCCGCCCTGCATCTCGCTTCCTTAAGTCGCTCTGGTATCGGATTTTTTTCAGACACTGATTCATCTTCATTTGCCTCGAATGCTTAGAACGAAGAATGGAATGAATCGTATCATCATGTGACCCCGTAAATTTCTCGTTCAAGTCAGTTGCAACTCGAATTCGAATATCGTGAGGCAGGTGCCCCAGGTGGGGTAACTTCTGAATGACAAAGGCATAAAAGAAATCATTTAAAATGAGCGATATTTGATAGTTTTTCTCCGGTTTTAAAATAGTATCAATAGTATCAGGTGAATCTTTATCCCGACATTATCCGGGATAATATTCAGATTTCTGTTAATGTCAGTAATGGGTTCGATAAATTAAAAGGTGATTATTATGATGTCCGTTAATGGTGATGTCCACACTATAATACTCAGATCTTCTACTACAAATACTACAAAAGACCTGTACTATGATGGAAACTACCGGTAAAGGCGGACTCACCTCCAGTAAGATGCTAAAATTACTGGAGGCGTCAAGCGAAGGGGGTACCCCGGGTTTGTATATGGCCATGAAGAACGGACGCTATGACATGCTGGATACAATACTGGGCTTGCTCGCCAAACTGCCCGATAATTATAACATTAACAAAAATGATGTACTGAGGTTACTGAAAGCAAAAAACTCTGATCCGAGATCTAATTCGATTGAAGGGTTGGAAATTGCTATGACGGAAGGACATGATAAAATACTGATAACGATGTTGGAAATGCTTCCCGACGTGGTCAAGAGGTTTGGAATTACCAATGATGAGATGCGGGATTTAATCAATCCACGTAGGGGTGATGATCGTGCTTTGAGCAAAGCCATGCTTAATGGGAAAGAAAACATAGTGACCGCTATGCAACGGTTACTCCCCGACCATGCCGAGAAATTACAACTCAGCAAAGAGGATGTCTTTAATATACTGTCTTCATTCAACGATAAAACTTCCCAAAACCCCTCGGGTTTATTTAAGGTCATGTCACATGGGAAGGTAAATATGCTGAAGTTCATGCTGGATAATCTCTGCGCGCTACCGGAGGAGGTATTTACCAAAGAGGATATTCTGGGTTTCCTGGCTGTAAGAAATGCGAATGGCATGACGGGGATGGCGCATGCTATGTCTTATGGTCATGTGGAAATAGTGAAGGCCATGCTGGACCGTCTCTGCTCGATGAAGGGGGAGTTTAATATTACCAAAGACTATGTCCTCAATAATATACTGGCTTCAAAAAACGGCAACGGCTGGACAGGGATATCTTTAGCCATAGCGCACGGACATGTGGAAATACTGAAGACCATACTGGACGCGCTCCCCATGCTGAATGATAATTTTGACATTACCGGCGCGGATATACAAAAGTTTCTGTTTGCAAAAATCGACGAAGGCATCTCGGGTTGGACCAAAGGTATGGACAGAGGGAATAAGGACAAACTGATAAGCATGTACAAAATGCTGTTCGATAACATACTGATGGATAATAAGTCAGATATTCCTGTTGATTTGCTGAGGGAATTAAATATTGTCAGCCATATTGTATTGACAGAAACTGGAAAACCAAAAACAGACGAAATAGCAAGGCAGTCTGAAACCAGACTCACCTACGGACAACTCCGGCAATGGAGTGAACCGTGTGTACGGCGGGCGGCCAGGAGTTTAGAGGATTACTGTCGGAACCTAAACATTAATGTGGACACTGTCAAACCCTACCTGACCCCAGACGGGCTTACTCCCCTCGGCGTAGAGATGCGGGATAATGTAAAAGTGCCGGGGCTCACTGTTGTGGAGTAAGGTCCTGCACATCCCGTGGCCTCCTGCATGGCTATAGCATGGAAAGCGGAAGAAAAAGCGCAATGAGGTCGTAGGACGAACGGTTCGGGGAAGGCTGAAAAGTACGTATCTGGTCCTGAAGACCGGATAAACCTTCATCGGTCCAACGTTTAAGCCACTTGTAGCTAGTGGCAGGAGAAATGCCGTAGTGACGGACCCTGTAAATAATTCTGTGTAACTGCCCACGATTAAAGGTGGCCGCTCAGGCGGTCACCGTATTCGATAATAAATTGTGTGATTCATAGACATCGTTTCAATTTTCTCAGCTCAAGTTCAAGCTGGTTATTCTGTTCCTGTATATGCTCCTCATTGGGCTGATAGTTTGCGTGAACGGCATCAGAGTATGGCGTTTTCTTAGCAAGTTCAAAGTAGCCCGCCATCGGAGTTATCAGCCACCCACAGCTGGTCAGGATGTTCTGCCACGAACTGACGATTCACACAGTCGCCTGCGGCAACGACTTTCCTGCTGACTGTAAACAGAACGACGGTCGGCGGTGAAATAACGGTCTTTGCCCTCACCTACGCCATGGCCCAGCGCCCGGCTCATGTCGTACATCACGTTAGTAGCCATCGCTTTCACGCGGGCATCCATTGCGGCGTCGTTCAAAACCATACCTCCCCAGCCGCAAATACCGGGTAACCTGATACTTCAACAATAAGATTGGTGCGTGGATGATAGATTGCCAAATAATAATCCATCAAGAAATAATGACAACAAAAAAACATCAAGCAACCCTAATGTTATTTGGTCATATAAAACATTAATAAGTCTTGACCTTTCCTGACATTTTCCTTATTCGCAATAATATTCTGTTTAGACGTTGTTTATAAACATCATGCATAATGAAATCGTCATGTTATTTGGCGATATAAAAAAGTCTTTGAAAATACTCTCTACAACAAGTGCAGTTATAAGCTTGTTGTGACTGAGCGTCCTTGTGATTTAAAGATATTATCGTTCTTCATCAGATGTAATAACTCAGGAAATTATATTTTCAGGGTGACATGCCAATCAAGAATGATTCTTTTTTATAAGCAATAACCGAATGACTGAATTGTTATATTTCTTTATTCAGCTGCTTAAATATAAACTTTGGAGAATTATGAAACTCAAACATGTCGGAATGATTGTCGTTTCTGTGTTGGCGATGTCTTCGGCTGCGGTTAACGCAGCCGAAGGTGATGAGTCAGTTGCGACCACCGTAAATGGCGGTGTTATTCATTTTAAAGGTGAAGTGGTAAATGCCGCTTGTGCGATTGACTCAGAATCAATGAACCAAACGGTTGAGCTGGGTCAGGTCCGTTCTTCTCGCCTGGCTAAAGCGGGTGACCTCAGTAGCGCTGTAGGCTTCAATATCAAGCTGAATGATTGTGATACCAATGTTTCCAGTAATGCGGCTGTTGCATTCCTTGGGACTACTGTCACCAGTAATGACGATACGCTGGCGCTTCAGAGTTCAGCGGCAGGCTCTGCCCAGAATGTCGGTATCCAAATTTTGGACCGTACGGGGGAGGTATTAATACTGGATGGGGCAACTTTTAGCGCTAAAACTGACTTGATTGATGGCACGAATATACTGCCATTCCAGGCTCGTTATATTGCCCTCGGGCAGTCAGTGGCGGGTACTGCAAATGCAGATGCGACCTTCAAAGTCCAATACCTTTAATTCAGTATTTAGGTGGCTATACGTCATCTGAAATTGAAACAGGGTGTGTGTGGCATGGCTACTCACACCCGAAAAATTCATCAATGTTTATCTCATTATTACAAAGGGATGACTTATATTTTGGAACGATATGAAAAAATCATAGAGTATCTAAACGATTAATAAACAAGGCAGTTAAAATTACTGTGATTTTAAAAATCACTCTGAAGACAATTTTTTATTTCAATAGAGAACCAAGTTTTATTACCAGCGCATTAAGTCTGGAAACCCGGCCATCCGCCATAGCATTAGCAATATTTACCATTTTCTGATGTGACGGTTTCCCCCGCTTAGCCTATCAACACATGGAGAACACATCAGATGCAGACGACTCGTACGCCCTACTCTGTTTCTTTTATGGCGACAGTATTACTTTCATTGGTCTTTCTTTGCCATAGTACCATTGCCAATGCAGCGGTAGCTCTAGGTGCAACTCGTGTAATCTTTCCAGCAAATCAGAAACAGGTTTTATTGCCTGTCACGAATAATGATCCTGCCAGTGTCTATCTTATTCAGTCATGGATAGAAAATGCGGGTGACCAAAAAGATACCCAGTTTGTCATTACCCCACCGCTTTTTTCGATGCAAGGCAAAAAAGAGAATACGCTGCGGATTATCAACGCCACTAATCATCAGTTACCGGGCGACCGGGAAAGCCTGTTTTGGGTAAATGTCAAAGCTATTCCTGCTATGGAAAAAGATCAGAAAAATGCAAATACATTACAGCTCGCAATTATTAGCCGCATAAAAATGTTCTATCGCCCAACGAATTTGGCAATAGCACCTGACCAAGCTCCGGAAATGCTTCGTTTCCGCCGCAGTGGTAGCAAACTGACACTTATTAATCCGACCCCCTACTTCATTACCGTAACGAATATGAAAGCAGGAAATAGCGATCTCCCAAACACCATGGTGCCTCCAAAAGGTGAGATTTCTGTGGATATCCCTCATGGTGCATCCGGGGATATCAGCTTTCAGACGATCAATGATTACGGTGCATTAACACCGCGTATTAAGGCAACCATGCAGTAACAACTGACCTAATTAATAAGCATAAACTCAATCGGAACTAATAATGACAGCCTTTCGTGCCGCATTTAAGGCATATCGTATGCATCATGTGTTACTACTGCCTCGCTTTGCACGGCTTACCTTTGCCCTTGGCTTAGCTACAGCGGTTTTTCCCGTAGAAGCAGAGTATTATTTTAATCCACGGTTTTTAAGCAATGATCTTGCTGAGTCTGTTGATTTATCTGCCTTTGCTAAGGGACGCGAGGCACCACCTGGTACATATCGGGTCGATATTTATTTGAACGACGAATTTATGACCACTCGGGATGTTACTTTTGTTGCAGATGATAATAACGCAGATCTCACCCCATGTCTGAGTACAGACCTTCTTGTCAGTCTTGGCATAAAAAAATCAGCGTTATTAGCCAATAAGGACCATTTGGCAGGAAAAAATGTGCCTGATAACAACGCATGTACACCACTTCAAGATCGTTTGGCCGACGCATCTACTGAGTTTGATGTTGGTCAGCAACATCTGTCGCTCTCCGTTCCACAGATTTATGTCGGCAGAATGGCCCGTGGTTATGTCTCTCCTGACCTGTGGGAAGAAGGAATAAACGCAGGCCTACTGAACTATAGTTTTAATGGTAATTCTATCAACAATCGTAGTAACCATAACGCCAGCAAAACCAACTATGCATATCTGAATTTGCAGAGTGGCATCAACATTGGCAGTTGGCGACTACGTGATAACTCAACGTGGAGTTATAACAGTGGGAGTAACAACCCATCTGACAGCAATAAATGGCAACATATCAATACGTCTGCTGAACGTGACATTATTCCCTTGCGCTCACGGTTAACGGTGGGTGATAGTTATACCGATGGCGATATTTTTGAAAGTGTGAACTTTCGTGGCCTTAAAATAAACTCAACGGAAGCGATGTTGCCCGATAGCCAACATGGTTTTGCTCCGGTGATTCATGGTATAGCCCGTGGCACAGCCCAAGTCAGTGTTAAACAGAACGGATACGATGTTTATCAGACTACGGTCCCTCCCGGCCCTTTTACTATTGATGATATTAACTCTGCGGCTAATGGCGGTGATCTGCAAGTTACGATAAAAGAGGCAGACGGCAGTATTCAGACTTTATATGTCCCTTATTCATCTGTCCCGGTTCTCCAACGTGTTGGTTATACGCGTTATGCACTTGCCTTGGGAGAATATCGTAGTGGAAATAACCTGCAAAGCTCCCCAAAATTCATTCAGGGCAACGTAATGCATGGTCTGGAGGGAAACTGGACACCTTATGGCGGGATGCAAATTGCAGAAGATTATCAAGCTTTCAACGTGGGTATTGGTAAAGATCTTGGCCTTTTAGGTGCCTTTTCTGTCGATATCACGCAAGCCAATACGACACTTGCGGATGATACTCGTCACAGCGGACAATCGGTAAAATCTGTTTACAGTAAATCTTTCTATCAGACGGGAACGAATATCCAGGTCGCAGGATATCGATATTCTACGCAAGGATTTTATAACTTATCTGACAGTGCATACAGTCGAATGAGTGGTTACACCGTCAAGCCTCCGACCGTAGACACCAATGAACAGATACAATTTATTGATTATTTTAATCTGTACTATAGTAAGCGTGGTCAGGAACAAATAAGTATTTCCCAGCAGCTTGGAAATTACGGTACGACCTTTTTCAGTGCCAGTCGCCAAAGTTACTGGAACACGTCACGCAGCGATCAGCAAATATCATTCGGGTTAAATGTACCGTTTGGCGATATTACGACTTCGCTGAATTACAGCTATTCCAGTAATATATGGCAAAACGATCGGGATCATTTACTCGCTTTTACACTTAATGTTCCCTTCAGTCATTGGATGCGTACAGACAGTCAGTCGGCATTTCGTAATTCAAACGCTAGTTATAGCATGTCAAACGATTTGAAAGGCGGTATGACCAATCTATCTGGGGTTTATGGCACACTGCTGCCGGATAATAACCTGAATTATAGTGTTCAGGTCGGTAATACCCGCGGAGGTAATGCATCATCTGGCACCAGTGGTTACAGTTCTCTTAATTATCGAGGGGCTTACGGTAATACTAATGTCGGTTACAGTCGGAGTGGTGACAGCAACCAGTTTTACTACGGAATGAGTGGTGGAATTATTGCTCATGCTGATGGTGTCACCTTTGGACAGCCGATGGGTGACACTATGGTTCTGGTTAAGGCTCCTGGCGCGGAGAATGTTAAAATAGAGAACCAGACAGGAATACATACAGACTGGCGTGGCTATGCAATATTACCATTTGCGACAGAATATAGAGAAAATCGTGTCGCTCTTAACGCTAATTCCCTTGCCGATAATGTTGAACTGGATGAAACCGTGGTCACGGTCATCCCTACTCATGGTGCTATTGCCAGAGCAACATTTAATGCACAAATCGGCGGTAAAGTATTAATGACTCTGAAATACGGCAATAAACCCGTTCCATTCGGTGCAATTGTGACTCACGGTGACAATAACAATGGCAGCATTGTTGCTGAAAATGGTCAGGTCTATCTGACAGGACTTCCACAATCAGGAAAATTACAGGTTTCATGGGGCAACAATGCAAACGCTAAATGTATTGTTAATTACAAGCTTCCTGAAGTCTCTCCTGGGAACTTACTGAGTCAGCAAACAGCAGTCTGTCGCTAAGGAACACTAGATTATGAAACACAATAGCATTATTTTCCTCGGTTTATGTCTGGGGTTAACCACCTATTCTGCTTTATCTGCAGGTAGCGTTATTAAAATTAGCGGGCGCGTCCTGGATTATGGCTGCACAGTTTCATCTGATTCGCTTAATTTTACCGTAGACCTACAAAAACACAGTGCCAGGCAATTCCCAACGACTGGAAGCACAAGTCCAACCGTTCCTTTCCAGATTACGTTAAGTGAATGTAGCAAAGGGACTACGGGGGTTCGGGTTGCATTTAGCGGGATAGAGGATTTAGAAAATAATACTCTGCTGAAACTGGATGAAGGAAGCAATTCTGCTTCCGGTTTGGGTATTGAAATTCTGGACGGAAATATGCGCCCAGTAAAAATAAATGACCTTCATACCGGAATGCAGTGGATCCCTCTGACTCCTGATCAGGATAATATTTTGCCTTACTCGGCCCGTTTGAAGTCAACACAAAAGTCCGTCAATCCAGGACTGGTTAGCGCTTCGGCAACATTTACCCTTGAATTTCAATAATCAGAGTCAGATATGAATAGAACTTTCCAAAGACTTCTGTTGGCTACGCTCTGTGCGCTATTTTCAGCAACTCTTCAGGCCGCTGATGTCACTATCACTGTTAATGGTCGGGTAGTTGCTAAACCCTGCACTATTCAAACCAAAGAGGCTAGCGTTAATCTCGGGGATCTTTATACACGCAATCTGCAACAACCAGGTTCTGCATCTGGCTGGCACAATATTACTTTATCATTAACCGATTGTCCGATTGAAACAAGTGCAGTGACGGCAATCGTAACAGGTTCAACTGACAATACGGGTTATTACAAAAATGAAGGTAGTGCCGAAAATATTCAAATAGAGCTGAGGGATGATCAGGAGGCGACGTTAAAAAGTGGCGATAGCAAAACGGTTATTGTTGATGAGATCACACGTAATGCACAGTTTCCACTTAAGGCAAGAGCTATCACGGTGAATGGAAACGCAAGCCAGGGAACGATCGAGGCGCTAATCAATGTGATCTATACCTGGCAATAACATCGATTCGATTTTATAAGCCTCTTTTTTAAATCAATTTTTAACCTAAGGATTTATCATGGGAAAAAAAATTAGTATAAATGTCCTGTTCAGTATTTATTTTCTTTTGATGGCAGGTAAAGTCTTCGCCTTCAGTTGTAATGTTGATGGTGGGTCAAGTATTGGCGCAGGTACAACTTCTGTGTATGTTAATCTCGATCCTGTCATTCAACCAGGTCAGAATCTGGTTGTAGATTTGTCTCAGCATATAAGTTGCTGGAATGATTACGGCGGCTGGTACGACACAGATCATATTAACTTAGTACAAGGCTCAGCTTTCGCAGGCTCCCTACAGTCATATAAAGGATCGCTGTACTGGAATAATGTGACCTACCCCTTTCCGTTGACGACAAATACCAACGTGCTGGATATTGGTGATAAGACACCGATGCCCTTACCGTTAAAACTCTATATTACCCCTGTCGGGGCGGCCGGTGGCGTTGTTATAAACGCGGGAGAAGTTATTGCTCGCATTCATATGTATAAAATTGCAACGTTAGGAAGTGGAAATCCGCGTAACTTTACATGGAATATTATTTCAAATAACAGTGTTGTTATGCCAACGGGCGGCTGTACCGTTGATAGTCGTAATGTCACAGTGAGTCTCCCGGACTTTCCTGGAAGCGCAGAAATACCCTTGGGCGTATATTGCTCAAGTGAGCAAAAGCTCTCATTTTATCTTTCGGGCGCTACCACTGACAGTGCCCGACAAGTGTTTGCTAATACAGCACCTGACGCAACAAAAGCATCAGGAGTCGGTGTCTCCCTGATGCGTAATGGAAAAATACTGGCTACGGGAGAAAATGTCTCCCTGGGAACTGTAAATAAAAGCAAAGTACCCCTGGGCTTAAGTGCAACTTATGGACAGACAGGAAGCAAGGTCGCAGCTGGAGCAGTACAGTCAGTCTGAACCGCCCCGGTTTTCCTGGAGAGTGTTTTATCTGTGAACTCAGGCTGCCAGA